>JBDSKU010000257.1:0-5137 GCA_039916745.1 Nitrospiraceae bacterium | reverse complement strand
AATAGGAGGCAG
Organism: Nitrospiraceae bacterium; assembly: GCA_039916745.1. Classification (GTDB taxonomy): domain Bacteria; phylum Nitrospirota; class Nitrospiria; order Nitrospirales; family Nitrospiraceae; genus Palsa-1315. The sequence continues at coordinate 5,125 of JBDSKU010000257.1, read as the reverse complement.
CCGGACAGGAGCAGATACCAGGTCTTAGTCATGTATAGCAGCCGCCGGTTAGCGCTGTTTTTCAGTTGCGTGGTCTGACAATTTGTACCCCAGTGATTTGACCGAGATGATGGCGTCGTCGAGTAGCGGGATCTTCATCTTCAGCCGGCGGATATGCACGTCCACGGTTCGCGTCGTCCCATAGTAGTCGTAGCCCCATATGGCATTCAGCAAGACATCCCGTGTCAGCACACGCCCAGGGTGACGCAGCAGATGCTCGAGCAGGCCGAACTCTTTGGCCGTGAGTGCGATCTCTTTGCCCTTCACAGTCACTTCGTGCCGGGAGAGTTCCATGACGAGCGGCCCAAAACTAAAGGACGATTGCTTGGGATCGTCTGACCGTTCGAGGCGACGAAAGAGCGCTTTGACCCTGGCGATCAACGCTTTGGGGCTGAACGGTTTCGCCACATAGTCATCGGCGCCGAGTTCGAGGCCTACAATGGTGTCGGACTCCTCGGCTTTGGCCGTCAGCATGATGATGGGAAGCAGTGCGGTATCCGGCGCGTTACGGACTTTTTTGCAGACTTCAAGGCCGTCCATTTCTGGCAGCATGAGGTCAAGAATCAGCAGCTCAGGGTGCCCAGACTTCATGAGCATCAGCGCTTCAGCTCCAGTCTGCGCAATACTTGCGTGAAACCCTTCCTTCTCCAAATAGAGTTTCACGAGTTGGGCGATGTCCGCCTCATCTTCGACGATCAGAACCTTCTTGGGAGCAAGAGGCATGAGGTCTCCATCTCTGCTGCATGATGGGCTGAGTCCCAAAGCAATCTGCCATGCCGTAGGATAAACCTCCTATGTTACGGTTGTATTAACTTAGAATGGGTACAGAGAGGGCAGAGGGGCCGCAACTGAGCGGTCCAATTACGATGTCGCACTGGGAGGGGGAGTGGCGTCGCCGGCAGGAATAGGGTTGTGAGTCGCAATGGCTTCGTCGAGGACTCGGAGTGATTCATTCAGGAGGTCCGTTGCACAACTGAGTGTGACGTGAATTTGTTGGAGAGCCTCCTCCCAACGTCCTTCCTGCTGAAAGGTTTGAAAACGGCGATGATGTTCTTCCATGATCGCTTGCTTCGCATCCAGCATCAGACTATCAACAGCTGTCACAGGTGCCTCCCATTCGTATGATCGAGGCCGCACGGTAGCAGACCCGTGATCCACACAACAATGATACGAATGGGTGGATAATGTTATGGTTCATGAGTAGATTGTAAATGCATAATAATATGCGTATTTATTGACATATTAGCATGACTTGCTTCAGGCTATCCTACTTCTATCCATGACCGACGGGTACCCCGTTCTGTCTTGCGTATTCGCTGATACAGCGCGACCCTCAGGCTTGACGATTCCTCGATAACAGGTTTATCGTGCCTCATACGATTCATGTGTTGAGGAGGGGCTGATGCGCACGATTTCAAGCTGGACCCTGGTGGTGGCGGGATTTCTACTCACTGCCTGTACCTCAACCGAATGGGTCCACCCCAACAAACCTTCATCAGAATACACCAGCGATTACAATAAATGCGGGATGGATGTTTCTCGGGACCCCAAGCTCCAGCAGGGCAGTCAGTTCCTCATTATCAATGCCACAGAGCGCTGCATCCAAAAAGAAGGCTGGCGGTTGATCGAGAAATAGAAGTCGTACCTCGCTGCCTCGTTTTCCTCTTCGGTGAGCCTCCTCTGCTCAGACTCTTATGCGTCATCTGCTGACCGTCACCACTCCGGCGTGAGCCGGGGTGACGGGCTATGTTACGCGACCTCCGGTACAGCCCACTCGCTTCGTTCACGATACAGTTTACATATACTTTACGGGGAATTCACAGGACTGGAATGTCCTCTGGGTAAGGTAGAGCCACGTGATGATGCAGAATGACACATACACCACCATGGAGCAGGTCATGAAAAACACAGAAGCCTATCTGTTCGTGCTCACGATCTCTTTCTTGTTAGCCGTCCCGATCGTTCGGGCTATTCAAACATTACTGGCCATGCATGCACGAGTCATCTTCCCCGTGCTTCGGATGCAGACCGGGCAGAGCTTCAGCACGTTGATGACGTCCGTCAGAAGCATGGATGTGGTCGTCTGCCCCCATTGTGCATCGTCCTTTGATCGCCCCATCGATTCGCGCCATACCACATGGACACAACCAAGGGAGGCCCTATGATCACCGTCGATCGGCTCATGACCCGCAAAATGGTCAATATCGAAGCCGGCACCTCAGCCATTGAGGCGGCGAAGCTTATGGCCACCCACAAAATCGGAAGTCTGTTCGTGACAAAACATGGCCGCATCATCGGCATTGTGACGGAGCCGGACATTGTCAGGAAAGTCGTCGGGGCTGAGCGGGTGCCCTATTACATCCCCTGGAAGAGATCATGAGCAGTCCAGTTATCGGCATCGACGGCCGCCGGTCTGTGACCGACGCGGCCGATCTGATGGAGCAGCATGGCATGCGTCATCTGGCCGTACTCAAGGACGGCTCGATTGTGGGGATACTATCGGTGCGCGATCTACTCCACCCCGTTTCAATAGACGAGTTTTAAGCATTCGCTGTGACGGCCAGAAGAAAGGGGGAATTTCGACATGCCACTGGATCTCTTCACCTCACTTTTTGCCATGGGCATGCGCTTCACGCTCGTCCTCAGCGTCATGCTCTTTATCGTTGCGCTCGGACGAGATGCCTGGAGCGGTTTTGGTAAACACGAATAGGACCATGACACAAACCACCATGGAACAGACTCTGGACACCGCCTGGCCTCGTCGATTCGTCACGACCTTGACGGCCTATGACATGACACGAGTCTGGGAAGCCGGCACGCGATTCATCTTGAGCCTGCTCACCTTGACGATCATTCTTGGTCTCGCAGGCGGCGTCGTGAAAACGTTTCTCGACTTGCGGCTTCTCCTGTCCGCCGATCTTGAAGTCGCGCTCCGACATATTATTGTCGATGCCTTAACGTTACTCGCTGTTGTGGAAGTCTTGCGAACGACGCTGACTTATTGTTCGGACGGACGAGTACGCGTCACCTTTATCGTAGACACCGTGCTCGTCGTCATGCTGACGGAGATCATTTCACGATGGTTTACAGGCGGGGAGTGGCATCAATTCGCGATATTGGGCGGCATCGTCATCACATTGGGGCTCATGCGCATTGTGGCCATCCGGTACAGCCCGTCGCCAACTGGGTGTACGCAGCAGACCAGTCAATCAGGGTCATCACTTTCACAATCTCACTAGGAGGTGCCTATGTCGATCAGTGCTTTTCTTGAATCGGATCTTGAGATCCATCCGTTGTGCGGAGCGCGTCACGATACCGATACGCTCACGGCAACCATTCTCAACCATCTGAGTGAGCAGACCGTGATCAGTCTGGATACGCTCATCTGCCTCATGCCTCAATATACCTGGAATCAAATTTTCGCACGTGTCGACCAACTCGCCCGATGCAATAAAATTGTCCTGCGCCGGCACCGATTTTCCTACACGCTTTTTTCGACAGATTTCGTGGCCTAGCCACGCTGTTCACGGACGAATACCTGCCAGCACGCCGCATTCACATCACCACGCAAGACGTACCTCCCTCTCGCCTTTCTCTCATGCCTCGCCCCACAGTCCAAACAAGGGTGCGGACCATTCTTGCGTTGTCCCTATGTGTATTGGGGGTCAACAATCACCCGGACTCGGCTCGGCAAGAAAAAAGTAAAATGTATTACTGCTGCGAGAGGCCGTTTGTGGAAGATGCCGGCGGAGTGGTGTGGCGGATGATCTTTCCCTCGACGAGATAGACCACCAGTTCGGCGATGTTGGTGGCATGGTCGGCCATCCGTTCGAGGTATTTGGCGATGAAGCTTAAGCGGATGGCTCGTGTAATGGTTTGCGGGCTTTCGAGCATGAATGATAGCAGTTCACGGAATAGTTGCTCCATGAGATCATCGACGAAGTCGTCGTCTGCCAGCACTTTTCGAGCGAGGATGGCATCATCCTTCACGAAGGCATCAATGCTTTCTTTCACCATCGTTCGCGCCCACCGTCCCATCCGTGGGATGTCGATATAGGGCTTCAGCTGCGGCTCTTCGTTCAGCTCGATCGCCCGCTCGCAGACATTTTCTGCCAGGTCACTGATCCGTTCGAGTTCGGTGGCGATTTTCATCGCGGTCGTGATCAGTCGCAAGTCTCGCGCGGCCGGCTGATGGAGCGCCAGCAGGCGGATACAATCTTCGTCGATCTCCACATCCAAGGCATTGACCTGGTGATCCCGCTCGATCACCTGTCTGGCCAGGGCCGAATCGCGGTTGACCAATGCGGTGAGCGCCTTATCGATCTGATCTTCGGCCAGACCGGCCATGCGCAGGAGCTTGGTTTTTAACTCGACGAGTTCTTCATCAAAATGGCGTTGTCTCATAGGGTTCAACCAAATCGTCCGGTGATGTAGTCTTCAGTCTGTTTCTTGGAAGGTGTCGTAAAGAGCTGTTTCGTGAGGCCAAACTCCACCAATTCACCGAGGTACATGAAGGCCGTCCAATCGGACACCCGCGCCGCCTGCTGCATATTGTGTGTCACGATGAGGATTGTCACACGACTTTTCAAGTCGAGCAATAATTCTTCAATGCTGGCCGTCGCAATCGGATCGAGTGCCGACGTCGGCTCATCCAACAACAACAATTCGGGATCGGTTGCCAACGCCCTGGCAATACAGAGCCGTTGCTGCTGGCCGCCGGAGAGGGAGGTCGCCCGAGCCGTCAACCGGTCTTTGACCTCTTCCCACAAGGCGGCGTTCCGCAATGCCTGTTCGACTTTTTCATCCAAGAGCTGCCGTTCAGTGGTCCCTCGCACTCTCAGGCCGTAGGCGACATTGTCATAAATGGACTTGGGAAAGGGGTTCGGCTTTTGAAATACCATGGCGATCCGCATCCGGACTTCGATCGGATCGACCTCACGCGCGAGAATATTGCGTTGATCCGGGTACAGGAGAATTTCGCCCTCATAACGGTTTCCCGCATAGAGGTCATGCATTCGATTAAAGCAGCGGAGAAAGGTGGATTTTCCGCAGCCTGACGGCCCGATCAAGGCCGTGATCTGATATT
>JBDSKU010000256.1:0-9241 GCA_039916745.1 Nitrospiraceae bacterium | reverse complement strand
GGCCGCTGCACCGGGGGATCGGTCATCCGAAATGCTTTGTAATGGACGTGCGCAGGGGCTTGCAGCCAGTCAGCCAACGGCATCTGTGGCCGCTCATGCAGCTTCCGTATCAGCTCGCTGGCACTCGACTCAATCATACGACAACCCTTCGAAGTGAATGAGAAAGAGAACGCGTTGCCAGGCTACTGTCTTGCACCTGCTCTGTCAACCGATTGTCACACATCACAACATGAGAACGAACTGAGACATGAATACTTCGTCTACTTGGATCTGGAATAATGTCTCAACTGCTAGAGGTCTCTAGCCACGACACTCTGACAGGTCCATGACATTTACTCGCGGCGAACTTCTCCTGCTTGTTGCGTGTGAACTGGCAGAACATGAGAGATCCGACTTGCCAGAAGTTCGGCCACCCTACGATGCCCGTCCTCATTGAAATGACAGAAATCGATGTACGCATCTGGATGCTCATTCTGCATGTTCGTCGCATCCACTAATTCCGCATCATACGTACTGGCGACGTGTCTCATGATATCGTTATATGACGTATCCAATCGAATTGGACGCCCCCCCTGCAACGATCTGAAGGGAGATGGAGAGACAAGCATGTTCCTGGCCTTTGCCTCGTTGCCCTGAGCCTGATACGCTTTCGCAAGATAGAGACGCGCCAGGTCGGTGAACATGTTGGTTGATTCAGCCGCAACAGCTAAATGGGCAATCGCCATCGACTCGGATTTTGTATCGAAAACTCCTTCCAAACTCTTGATACCTTCCTTGAGATGATAGGATTCAAGGGGATTGTCTTTCAGCAAGAGGAACATGAGGGGAATGCCCAGGCGCTTGGCCTCTTCAGCGATCTGCGATAGATTCCGGCGGTACGCCTCCTCGTTCACGCGAGGCCGCCATGCGTCGATCCGCTTCTCGCCACTATCAGTCATGAGCCCACCTACGATCATGGCGCGGCGTAATGCTCTCACAAAATACGAGGCATCGAGAGATCTAGCGATAATCGCGCGAGCGTTTGATCGAGTCGCATACATTCGCTGAAACGCCTCTTCCCCATCAACCGAACCTGAATCAAGGATGGCTCTCCGGTCGTTATAATTAAAGGACACCACGACCAGATCGGGCTTCAACAGTGGGCCATACTGTTCAAAGGTCACTCGCCCCTGATAAGACGTATAACCAATGACACCAAGATTGATGGTGCTGACACCAGGCAGCAGTCTCTCCACTACCTCAACAAACGACGATCGAGTTGGCACACCGTACCCAAATGTGTTCGAATCACCGATAAATACAATTTTCTGTTTGGTCCTATCCAAAACCTGCGTTGAATCAGCCGTGACATAGCCTGCTGCATCAAACTCCCGCTCATGGCCTCCTGCCGCCACACCTGTATACCCAGGCTTTCTCTCCCAACCGAGCTTCGCCGAATAGGCAAATCCTTCTGCAGGAGCAAGCGAACCCGTGGAATCTATGTCGACGTCGAACGTTTTCACCACTCGGGACAGCAATTCAGCGAATAACAACAGGGCCACGGAGACGAGCAGCCCCATCAATACGTTACGCAACTGAGACGATATACGCATGTCTTGGTGACCTCATAGAAAAATAACAACCCATCGTATCAGACAGCGGAATACGATCACCTATGACCGCCAAAATGCGGAGAGCTGTGACCTGAAGATCCGAGAGGATTGGCCACCGGAATTGACCTGATCAGATCAAACACCGGAGTCCGTTTATTACATCGCCTTCAAGATACTGATCAGATACCCGCCCTCAAGATAATCTGGATCCATCGTCTGCTCATATACATCCAGGATGACTGCCGACGGATAATAGACCGACGAGAGTACTGTGAAAAATTTCTGCGGCTGCAAATGGGATTGCTTCGCGTTCAGCGACCCCTCCTCGAACCGGGTGGACAACTGGTCGAAGCGCTTCAAGTCCCGCCTCCCGGCTTGACTATAGTCCACGCGCACACACAGGCCTCCCTTTTCCAGCAGGAGGCGTAGATTTCTCGATACCACGCGGCTCATGAACAGGGAGTCGTAGAGATTCTCGACATCCTCCACCTCCCCTTCCTGTTTCATCGCTAACAGACCTGCGAGGGCCCGATCCTGGGGAAAGAGCGTTTCAAACTGACGACGCTCGCTGGGCACTGCCACGATATTGGGAAAGGTGAAGACAATGATGTCGGCCTTCGGTCTGGACATGGAGAAGTCCGGCAGCTGTGCACGGCGAAACTCGATGGGTGCGGGGCGACCCTTTCGTGTGGTACGAGCCCAGGTCTCCGCCTCACGCAGCATCAATTTCGATCCATCGATGCCGAGAAAGTCCCAGGCTGGAAGCAGATCGACGAGCTGTTTCATCAGGAGGCCGGTGCCACATCCGTAATCGATGATCAGACCGCTCTCCTTTTTTGCGCGCTTGGCTACCAGGCTCGCAATATTCGTATACGCGGCCGCATGCGCCGCATTGCGCGTCTGATCCACCCACCATTGACCGACCTTTGTATTGTAGGCCCCAAACCCTTCAGCTAATTTTTCTGTAAAATCTATCTGTGACATAGGCCTCTTAATCCTCAATGTGTTTTTGCAGGATGTTGAAATCGTCGGTCAATCGTCGAGGCTTGGACGGAGGAGGAACGGGCCATAGATGAGGGCAAATAGCAGATAGGCGCCGCTCCAACTTATCGCAGCGAGTCCAAGCACAAGGTGGGAAGAGTCGAGGGACGGCCCGAAGACTCGCAACAACGCACCGACGTTGACCAAGAAATAGATGCAGACCGTCAAGGGCCCCGCATGCTTGGGGCGTCCCGTATGGCCCAAGCTGGCGCGAGTCATCACTGCCAGGGTCATCACACCCACGGCGCCGGTCGTGAGTGCATGTATCGCATCGGTTATGGGCAGGCCGACACCAAGAATAGCGCCTCCCATGACCAACAAGGCCAATACCACCCATCCAAAACCCACATGCAGCGTCAGCACTAAGGGCTCGCGCCAGGTCAGCCACCCGTACCAGCGCAACAGGCGAACCAGATTGAGCAACCCGGCTGACACCCACAACCAGCCTGTCACCAGAGCCTGCGGCTGAACAATCCAGAAAGCAGCAGCAATCCCTACGAGCACAACCGACAGTCCATCAACAGGCGAAAAAGGCGCCGGCTGTTCGGCCCTCCCCTGCTCGGCAAGAAAGTCGCGAGTGAAATTGGGGATGATGCGCCCACCGATGAGCGACAGCAGTACCAGGATCAGTGCAAGGCCCATTCGCTCGGCAGGGTTCGTCTCGGCGCTGCTCAACGTCCACACATGAAATAAGACGTTGGCGCAGGCATAGAGGCTGACGAGACCCCCGATCGGTGCCTGAGGCCAACTCTTCCCTACAATGATCTCTCGCCAGGCCAGCCCCGCCAGGACGACCAGGAACGCACCATCAATGATTGCGGACAACAGCGGCGAAAGAAACGGAACGGCCATCACCATCCGTCCGGCCAACCACAAGGCCCACAACGACAACAGTTCGCTCCCTCTGATCGGCGTACGGTCGGTCCAGTTGGGAATGGCCGTGAGCAAGAAGCCGGTGATCACCGCAGGGAGAAAACCAAAGACCATCTCATGCACGTGCCAGTCCCGCACAGCAGACAGAAGCTCATGATCAGGGACTCCCGTAAGAATGACGATCCAAGCCGGGACCGCGAGTCCGGCAAACAGCGCCGCACTCAGAAAGAACGGTCTGAATCCGTACGAAAAGAACGCTGGCCCCTGATACCGTGATCGGTCGTTCGTCTGGTCAGTCATAGAGCAAGAAGACACACCCCTGAAAATCGCGGTAGTCTACGTGTTGTCAGGAGCCCGATCAACTGCCATCAGCTAGATACGAGGGAATCTGCGCGGCCGACATCTCGATGGTGAACTGAGTGAGCTACCGAACGTGATGGTCAGGCCTACCCCCTATTGGAATCACGGACATGCGACGGAAGCGGTACAGGCGGTGCTCGCGTATGGGTTTAACCAGCGAGCGTTACACCCGATCTACGCCCCACACTTTCTGAGCAACCCATCATCAGGCATGGTACTTCAGAAAATCAGCATGCCGTACAAGGCAGGATGCAGGAACATCACAGGCATTATGGAGAATTTGTGGAGGCTGAACTATACGGAATGCTGGAGCAGGACTTTCACCGCTGATAGATCGCCCGGCCCTGTCGGCGATCGACGCACAAGAATCTGGAGCTGAGGGACCGCTCGACAGCCGGGTGCGGTGTTACCGCACCCGGCTGTCGAAGCCCAGCCTCCGAATCGGTCAGAACAAGGGCCTGCCGCCCTGAGGCATCAATTGAGCAGGCTATGACCCACAGGGTACGCAAAAAGGCCGTCCAGCAAGGCCGCAGCGAGCGAAGAGGCGAATCGCACTCTGCGCCGTACGTTGAGCCTCTGAGCGATGCAAGAACGCCGCTGGCGGACATCTTCCGTATCCTGTTAGAATTTGTTCGGGAACTGCGCGGCCAATCCAGTAGTCAGGGTATCGGCCACCACATAAATATGTGACTTCATGCCTGTCCAGGTGTCACGCTCATGCGTGTAATCGCCTTCCTTCAACTGTTGAAACTGCTGGATATGATGCGCGGCATGTGCCGTCAGCAGACCCATGACGGCATCCTTCGGCCAGTTCGGATTGGCGCCACTCAAAAATGTCGAGATCTCCGCGGCATTGGCTGTGAGATGTTTCACCGCCGCTTCTTGCTGACTGGCGTTGCCGGCGACAGTCGCATCTAAATGATCGCGGATGGCGCCGTAATGTTCAACAGGGCGAACAACTTATCGGATGCCGGCTTGCCATAGAATGGCTCGATAGAACCCGCCATCTGTTGTGCATTCGCCACGACGCCTTTCTCGGCCGACTCGCGCGCAGCCGGATTCTTATCCATCGTCGTCACCGCGACATTACGGATCGAGAGGACATGACCCAGCCAGAGGTCACGAAGGACCATCTTGGTTTCCGCCACCTTCACAGGGCTGGCCTGAGCCACCTTGGAGGCAGCGGTCATAGGCGAATCGGCACTGTGCGCATAGGCAATCGGGGACAACAACAGTACGAAGAGCGGCAACGCACGAAATGTATGACGCATGACACAGACTCCTTTGTTCAAAAGTGACACCCCAAGACCGTTCACTCAGATGACAACACCTAGAACCGACGTCCCTACCGCATCGATCACCTCCTCCGAAAAGATGGATCGGCTCGATCAGTCACAACCTGACCCTAGCAACAATGGGTAAGGATAGGGAACGGGAGCGATCCTGTCAGTTAGCGGGATAACATTGGGGAGGAAAAAGACTGAGCGATAGGATTATTTGAAACTGGCAGAGGATTTTTCTGGGGATAGCAGGTAGCCGTCGAGGCCTGCCCGATGTAACAGCAACCCATCCTTGCGCGCATAGGTGATGAGCCCCTCGTCACGCAATTGATTCAGCAGGGTTGAGACGACTTCACGGCGCGCGCCGATCATCTGAGCGAGGTCGTCCTAGCGAAAGTAATGGGTCAGCTTGATCCACTCGCCCTCCGGAACACCGAATTCATCGGCCAGCCTGGCCAAGGTTCGGACCAACCGCTCCATCGTACTGCTGAAGGACAGGGTTTGGATCTGTTCATAGGCCGACGAGAGTTGTTGCGCCACGTTGGAAAGAAACAGCAGAAACGCCGGACGATTACTCTGGAGATACGCAATAAATTCGTCGAAGTTCAACTCGACACTGTCGCAATCTTCCATCGCGACCGCCTGTTCACGCCGCTCGCCCGTGCAATGGCAGAGGTCGCCGAAGACATCGCCGCCCTGATGCAGGCGCAAGATCGATTCGCGCCCATCCTCGGTCATGGAGGTGAGCTTCACTAAGCCCTGCGAAGGAAGAACGGGTCCATGCCCTGGGTTGGGCTGTTGACTACACAACATGACAATGTGGCGGGTACCTGTTTGACCATTAACTAAGCCACCGCGTCGTGACGGCAACTGTGCAAAAGTTCATATTTCCATGCATTTTACGCGACCTCCGGTTAATGTAATCCTCAGCAACCGGTAATGAGGCCTTCATACCGCCTCTAGATGTGCAGTGAACGCACCTGATCGAGTAGCGGCGTCATGATAGAACCTGTGCATGTGTATCGTGTCTCGACCACACAGACAGGACGCACCCAAACCACATAGGATCTCGCTTTCCAGAATATGGAACCCCACAACATACAATCTCGAAAGGCCCGCGTGCTTCTCCGTGTCCGGGTCGGATTCGAAGGAGAAGCCTCCGGCCATGAGGTCAATGGCGAAGGCTACTCCACTGACCTGAATGTCACGGGGTGCAGCGTGGAGAGTAGCCACGGCCTCTCCCCTGGTATCTATCTGAGCCTGCGCATCTACCTGCCTGATTCTGCTCGACCCGTGAATGTGACCCTGGCGCGAGTGCGCTGGATCAACGACGCCTCGTTCGGCGTCGAATTCATTCAGTTGCCGCACAACGATCAGTTGCGCCTCAATGAATTGACCCTGGACGCCCTTGAGGGCGAGGCCACGTCGGTACCTCAGCCACCTCTCAGTCCTCAGACGGGTCGATATACGATCCTGCTCGTCGACGATGATCCTGCCATGCTTCACCTCTGCCGCACATTGCTGGCACGAGACGGGTTCAACGTCATACAGGCTTCGGGCAGTACGGAAGCCATGGCTATCTGTGCGCAACATGTAGGGGATATTCACGTTGCATTGGTCGATGTGCTGTTGCAGCCACCAGCCTTTCGATTAAAACCGGAGAAAGGAGATTCACCCAGGGTGAACGGCCATACACTCGTCAAGGGTCTCACAGCTAAACTCAAGGGACTCCGTACGATCATGATGTCGACGAGTTCCAAAGCCGCACTCGCCAACAATGGCATTGACCTGAGTGATGTGCCCTTTCTCCTCAAACCGTTCAGCCACGAAAAGATGATGACCCTCATCCGGCAACAATTGGAGAACCGTACACAGTCTGTGGCTCCATAGCCCGTACCGGGTCAACTCCTGTGACCACTCTCCTATCGGAGCGGGCTAACGCTCTCCCAACCCATCAAGACGACGGTTCTTCTGACCCGTCAATATTCATGCCCCCTTCCTTCCCGGCATAATTTCGATGCGGTGCGCGATGTAAGGCTTGATAAGCCTTATGTGTACGTACTCTGCCAAATCGGTGAGCCCGCTGAGCCGCCCTGGTTCCTCCAATGATTACGCGTAAGGCTCAGAAGTGGCCCCGGAAATTTGAACAAGCTGATAGAGTGGAGGATCTGTTACCGTTGATGGCCCTCCTGGGCGATGAAATGGCGTAGATGAGGACAAAACGAACGAGACGGACGCACTCAGCGTGTTCAAAGCCAACATGGCCATGGGCGGCGACCAGACGTTGGCTAAACTGGCGCAGCGGGTTGAGGTGCATCCCCATCAGACTCCCGAGAGGAAACGGCAACTCAGTGAACGAGCGGCGAGATCTTTGGCGGTGGAGCCGCGTCGACGGAACCGCCGGTTGATCTGAAGGCCGTACTTGCCAAGATTGGACCGCTCACGCTAGAGAATGATTTCACCGAGCGAGACCCTCTTCGAGCCTGGACTGGCCAACACCGGATGAGGCCTATGCCGTGATGCTGCCGACGGGTAAACTGGCAGCGTATGTAGCCGCCGAGACGCCACCTAAAAATCTCGGTCTGCTGTGCAAACGAATGGGGCCACTACCCTTCGCTCCAACACCCACGGAACAGCGCACCGAATAGACCGTCCTCTTCGTCCGTCGCTCGTGAAGCGTCTTCGTCTCTCGCGACTGCTGCTATCAGCCGTCGGCTTTCAGCCATCAACTCCTATCCGGAAATGAGATACGGGTCACGAGATACGAACGACGATCGTCTTCTGCTAGCCAACTGTCTCAGCATCCTGCGCCAGCCCATCGCACAAAGACCCCTTTGTACATTACAGAAGTAGTCCCTAATCTTACGTAAAACCGAGCCAGTTACCTCCCCAGGTCACTGAAGCGCATTTTTATGGTACCGTTAGTATCACTATCAATCTAGAGGTGCATCATGCCAAAAATTCTTGTGATTGACGATGAGCAGGGGATCCGTGACCTCCTCGACACGCTACTCCGTCGAAAGGGATATGACGTGATTGTTTCTGCGAATGGTCAGAAAGGCCTGGAGCTTTTTCTTCGAGAACAGCCCGATGTCATTGTGCTTGATCTGAAAATGCCGGGGATGGATGGGCTCACAGTCCTGCAACAGATCCGCAGTCTCGATCCCAAGAAGCCGGTGATCATTTTGACAGGTGCCGGAACTCCTGAGACGGAGCAGCAAGTCCGTGCGCTTGGGGGGACCGAGTTCATCGAAAAAGAATTCTCGCTGCATCGCCTGGGGGACGCTCTGAAGCGCCTGCTCGCCACATCCAAGCCTACAACATCGGCAGATGCTTCATCCGCTCGCAAACCGGCCATGACATCTCGAAAGACATCACGGTGAATCCTCGCTCCATCCTCCTCATTGACGACAACGACCAGATCCGTGACCTCATCCGCCGGAGGCTGGAAGAAGCCGGGTATTTCGTCATGGATGCGGCCAATGGGCGTGCAGGACTCCGACAGTTCCAACAGACTCCCGTTGATCTCGTGATCACGGACCTGCTCATGCCGGACAGTGACGGTTCGGAGGTCACGATGACGTTGCGGCGTGACTCGCCCCACGTAAAGATCATCGCCCTAACTGGCGGCGCGGGAGAGCCCAACCTCCTCGAGGTCGCCAAACTCCTGGGTGCGCATCGGACGATGAAGAAACCTATCGAGATGGTGAAATTATTGGAAGTCGTGCAGCAGGAGTTGCAGGAAGGTCCGCGGTAAAAAGAACCTGGATCACACAATACTCCGTGATCGACGCAGCCTCATGACAATCGATGTTTGACGGGATAAGAAGATAGCAGTCAGCGTCCCGGCAGGTTCAACTTGTGGGAATGGACTGCAGTGGTCACGGCCCCTCTCCCACGCGCCCTACCGTACAAGACAGGCTCCCGATCCTTCTGTTTAAGCTTGCGAGCGAGAACGGCAATCTGTTTCAACAGAGCCGCTTCGTGCTGACGGCAAATACCATGGGTGGCCATCGTACAGGGATCGGATTCGATCACACCGATGAGTGCCTGCTTCCCTTCTTCCTCGCACCATGCACAGAGGACTTTCATAAT
>JBDSKU010000255.1:0-8402 GCA_039916745.1 Nitrospiraceae bacterium | reverse complement strand
GGGGGCATCCGAGGCATCGTGGTCAGCCTGGTGCGACTGCGGACGATCAAAGAAGAATCGGGGGCAGTTCTGTATTCCGATGGGGGCGTCGGGATGCCGACATTGATCGCCTACGCCATCCGCCACTCTCTCGCGGGGTTAGAATGGGCGGCAGGAATTCCAGGAACTGTGGCCGGTTGTGTGGTGATGAACGCCGGGACGAAGCTCGGGGAGATGAAGGACTCGATCAAGGCCATTCGGATGGTGAATATGAAAGGCCAGATCGTGGACCTGGACGCAGCCCAGGTGACATTCGAGTATCGTCGGGCTCTGCTTCCACGCGGCATCGTCGTAGGGGTATGGCTGGAGTTGAAGCAGGGGGTCCGGTCGGAGATCGAGCGAGTGGTGAAAGACTATCTCCATTACCGACGAGACACGCAGCCGCTGGCGATGCCGAGCGCCGGTTGTGTATTCAAAAACCCTCCGAACGATTCTGCAGGCCGATTGATCGAGGCGACCGGTCTCAAGGGGGCGCGAGTCGGCGATGCAGAAGTGTCGTTGAAACATGCCAACTTTAGGGTGAATCGGGGACAGGCGCGCGCGGCGGACGTGATTGCCTTGATTAAAAAGGTCCGCAGCACCATACGCCGCCGGGCGGGTGTGCGGTTAGAGCTTGAACTCAAAATCGTAGGAGCGACGTAGCGATATGGGCCAACCTCGTCTGACAGAACGTCCCCTCCTCACGCGTGCCCGCATCGGGGTGCTGATGGGTGGGCAATCGGCCGAACGCGAGGTGTCGCTCAGGACGGGCACTGCCGTGCATCGGTCGCTGGTGCGCCGTGGGTATGATGCCGTGGCCATCGATGTCGGTCCGACGCTCTCCCAGGATTTGCTCGATCAGAAGATTGCGGTGGCCTTTCTCGCCTTACATGGCCCCGGCGGGGAGGATGGCGCGATCCAAGGATTCCTGGAAACCGTGGGCATTCCTTACACCGGGTCCGGTATCCAGGCCAGTGCGGTTGGCATGCATAAAGTGACGACAAAAACACTCTTGGCCTTGGCAGGTATTCCCGTGCCTGGTGGTACCGTCGTGAAGCGAGGGGCGAAAGTGTCAAGCGCCACTCTGTTGCGGGCGGCGAAGTTGCGCTGGCCCGTCGTAGTAAAGCCTGCGTCGCAAGGCTCCACCATCGGTGTCACCATCGTGCGGAAGCCGGCGCAATGGCGTGACGCCTTGGCCTTGGCCCATCGCTACGATACGGATGCGATGGTGGAGGCTTACATTCCGGGGCACGAAGTGACAGTGTCGATCATCGGGCGACAGGCCATTTCGCCCTTGGTACTCCCTGCTGTGGAGATTGTGGCGCCTGGTGGGTTCTACGATTTCGCCGCGAAGTATGAAAAGGGGAAAACGCAGTATCTCTGTCCCGCACCATTAACGGCAGCGGTGACCAAGCAGATTCGCGCGTTGGCGTTGCGCACCTATGAGGTGCTGGGCTGCGAAGGGGCGGCCAGGGTGGACTTCCGTATTACTCCGAAGGGACGTCCGTTTGTGCTGGAGATCAATACGGCGCCGGGGATGACGGAAACGAGTTTGTTGCCGATGGCAGCGGGGCGCGCCAAGATCGATTATGACGAGCTGACCGAACGGATTCTGGAGTCCGCACTTGCTCGCGCAGCCCGCGTTGCCCAGTCATCAGAGGAAGCGCACAAGCCATGAAGTTGTCCATGCGGAAGCGAGCGGTGCGCGCGATCGGCCCTCGGTTCAATCAATGGAAGGGGGCGCGTGCCAGTGAGGTGGCTGAGCAACGGCAACAGGCGCATCGAGAAAGACTGTTCTCGCAGGGACGACGCGCTGTGCGCATAGGGGCATGGATGATCGGTCTTGCGGCGTTGGCGTGGGGGCTGACCTTAGTGACGCGAGAGATGGGACCGGTTCTTCAGCGCTGGCTGGAAATCCGTGAGGTCGAGGTGGAAGGAATTCACCATGTGACGAAGCCTGAAGTGGTGGAATTACTGGCCTTGAAGCCCGGCATGGGGCTTCAGCAAGTCAGTACCGCATTTCTTGCCGAGCGTGTGCGGGCACATGCCTGGATCAAAGAAGCGATCGTCGAACGCAGGCCTCCGCATCTGCTGCATGTGACGATATTGGAGCGCACGCCGGCCGCGATTATTCGCACGGGCGTTGAGCATTGGCTGAGCGATGAGGGCGGGCACCTCCTGGCTAAGCTGGGCAGGCAGGATGAGCATACGCTGCCGTTATTGATCGGGTTGGAGTCGAAATCACTTCTGCGGGGCGATTCGCGCGTTCGTAACGCGGTGCAGTCCGGGGTCGTGCTGGCCAAGCTCATCGGCAATTCGATCGAGGGGCGAGTAGAAGTGGACCTCGCGAATCCTTCGAGTGTGGTGGCATCGGCCAACGGGATGCGATTTCAATTCGGCGCCGATGCGTTAGTCGATCAGTGGGAACGGTTCCAGAAAGTGAAGCCTTCGTTGAAGACGGCGGCGTTCGATGGACGGAAGCATGAGGGCAGCGAGATCGATTTGCGTTACGACAACCGTGTGATTGTGCGTGAAAGGGGGTGAGGACTGTGCCGAAGCGTGATCAGATTCTTGTGGGGTTGGATATTGGGACCACGAAGATCTGCGCCATCGTTTCGGAAATCACCGATGAGGGGACGCTGAACATCATCGGGGTCGGGTGCAGTCCTTCTCGAGGTCTCCGTAAAGGTGTGGTGGTCGATATCGAGAGTACCGTTGAATCGATCAAAAAGGCGGTCGAGGAAGCGGAGCTCATGGCGGCGGTCCAGATCAATTCCGTCTATACCGGCATTGCGGGCAGTCATATCTCTGCAGAGAACTGCAAGGGTGTGGTGCCCCTCAAGAAGTTGGAGGTCACGCGGGAGGATATCCAACGGGCCATCGAGAGTGCCCGCACGCTGGCGGTGATTCCTCACGACCGGCGGATTCTCCATGTGTTGCCACGCGAATTCACGGTGGACGGGCAAGAGGGTATTCGGGAGCCGTTGGGACTGTCCGGAAACCGTCTTGAGGTGAACGTGCATGTGATTACCGGCGCCGTCACCTCGGCGCAGAACATCATCAAATGTGTGAATCGCGCGGGACTCGATGTCGTGGATATTGTGCTGCAGCCTTTGGCCTCCAGTGAGGCCGTCTTGAGCATGGAAGAGCGGGATCTGGGGGTCGTCATGATCGATCTCGGAGGGGGGACGACCGACCTCGCGATTTTTCTCGATGGGAGTATCAGGCACTCCGCGGTGTTGCCGATCGGCGGGCAGAATTTGACGAAGGATCTCGCGATCGGGTTGCTGACCACGCAGATCGAGGCTGAGAAGATCAAGCTGCAGCATGGGATTGCGCTGACAGGATTGGTGGAGGGCCATGAAACGGTGGAGGTGCCGTCGGTCGGGGACCGTCCCGCCAGGACGTTTTCGCGCCGTGATGTCGCGGAGATTCTTGAGCCGAGGGTCGCGGAAATATTCGAGCTGGTCCGCCGGGAAATCGCGCGAGCCGGGTACGAGGGGATGTTGGGCGCAGGGGTGGTCATTACCGGGGGGACGTCGTTGTTGGAAGGGATGCCCGATGCGGCAGAGCAGGTCTTGAATCTTCCGGCTCGCCGCGGTGTGCCCGGCGGAATCGGAGGACTTCGCGATATCGTCAGCAATCCCATACATGCCACAGGAGTCGGTCTGTTGCTCCATGCCCGGCACCATGCCGAGGAGATGGCTACAGCTGGTCTGCGCGGTGGACGGTCGTTGAGCAAGGCGTTCGATCGGATGAAATCTTGGATGTTCGAGTTCTTTTAACTGTATCGCGAGGCGGATGCCCGTCACGCGGATTGTATTACTAAGGGAGGTGTCCTGATGTTTTCATTTGAAGAGGATGTCGTATCCCCCGTTCGGATCAAAGTGATCGGTGTGGGTGGCGCCGGGTGTAATGCCATTAACACGATGATCACGTCCGGACTGGCACGGGTCGATTTCATTGCAGCCAATACCGATCTGCAGGCGTTGGATCGGTCGCGGGCCTCGTATAAGGTGCAACTGGGGCCTGAGCGGACCAGGGGACTCGGCGCTGGAGCGAAGCCGGAAGTCGGGAAAGACTCAGCGCTGGAGAGCAAAGATCAGATTCGGGAATGTCTTGAGGGTGCCGACATGGTGTTCGTCACTGCGGGCATGGGTGGCGGAACAGGAACCGGCGCAGCGCCGATCGTAGCAAGTATTGCGCGTGAACTTGGCATCTTGACGGTCGGGGTCGTGACGAAGCCATTTTCATACGAAGGTCATCGCCGGATGAGTCATGCGGATGAAGGTATTCGTGATCTCCGCCGCCATGTGGATACCTTGCTCGTGATTCCAAACCAGCGATTGCTCGGCATCGTCGATAAATCCACACCGTTGCTTGAAGCCTTCAAGGTCGCCGATGACGTCCTTCGACAGGCGATTCAAGGAATTGCGGATGTGATTACGACCACCGGCCATGTGAACGTGGATTTTGCCGACGTCCGCACGATTATGTCGCATACGGGGCGCGCGGTGATGGGCATGGGTGTGGCACGTGGGACGAATCGGGCGATTGAAGCGGCGCAGAAGGCAATCTGCAGCCCGTTGCTGGAGGAAGGCAGTGTGGAGGGCGCGCGCGGTGTGTTATTGAATATCACCGGCGGACCCAATATGTCCTTGCACGAGATCGAGGAAGCGGCCACGATTGTCCAACAGACAGCCGATCCTGAAGCCAATATCATTGTCGGACAGGTCATCAATCCCGACATGGGCGATGATCTGGTCGTGACGGTGATTGCGACGGGATTTGAACGGGAGGAGCAGCCTGCTCCGATTCCTGTGGCTGCGGTGCGGAGTACCCGGAATGGGCAACAGGTTGCGACGGGAGTGGGCGCCTCGATGGGCGGATCCTATGCAGACCGGCCGCTCAAGGATCTCGATCGTCCAAGTTTCTTGCGACGGACGAGCGATTCGAGAGAATCGATGGAGCGAGTCGCGGTCGTGGCGGATGATGAATGGGATGTGCCCACGTTTCTACGCAAGCAGGTCGACTAAGTCGACCGGTCTGTGACCGTGAATCGTCTCAACGGAGTAGGGCTATGAGTGCAGCGGTCATCACGGTTCCTGCCTTCGCATCCGCACGGGACGGCGTCCGGCATTTTTTCGGCACGCGCCGTCACGCGGATTCGTTAGCGCTCGATGTCGGAGTGCCGGCTCGCCAGTCTGGGGCGCAAGGACGTGGCTGGCTGCTGTCTGTCAAACAAGTGCATGGGACTGACGCGCTGGTGGTGGATCGGCCACTGACTGAGTCGGACCAGTTCCCTGGCGGGTGGGATGCGCTGGTGACCGACCAGCCTGGCGTCACGGTGGCGGTGCGCACGGCGGATTGTGTCCCTGTCCTCGTGCATGATCCCCGTCGGCATATCGTGGCCGCGATTCACGCCGGTTGGCGAGGGGCTGTCGCCGGGATTGTGCCGAAGACGCTTTCGCTCATGGTGGCCCGATTCGGATCGACGCGGTCGGATTTGCGAGTCGGCATTGGACCCTCGGCTGGTCCTTGCTGTTATGAAGTGGACGGTCCTGTGCTCGACCAGCTCCAAGCGGGATTGCCGGATTGGCAATCGGTCGTGCGGGGCTATCAGGGACACAAAGCACGTTTGGATCTCAAGGCCTTGATCCGTCGACAAGTAGAAGGACAGGGCGTCGCGTCACGTGCTGTCTCATCGGTGAATCTCTGCACGATCTGTCACGATGAGCTCTTCTATTCCTATCGACGGGAAGGCCGTGTGAACGGAACGATGGTCAGCGGGATCACGCTTGTTTCCAGCCGGTAACAGGTGGTCTGGCCGCCTGCGCTGACATTTGTTCGGTGGTTTGGGTACAATATCCATGAGCGTTCGAGCGGCAGAGCGTCAGCTGTGGCGATCAAATGAGATGGACGTACCGATCGGTGGTTCAATCAGTGAGAATATTCGATTCGTGCTCGAGCAGATCCGGCTTGCGACTCGGCAGGCTGGACGGCCCGAAGGCAGCGTGCGTCTCGTCGCTGCGACAAAGTCAGTGGGGCTCGATCAGCTTCGCGAGGGGATTGCATCAGGGCTGACGATCCTCGGCGAGAACCGCCTTCAAGAGGCACTTCCGAAAATCGAAGGCTTAAGGGAAGCATCGATTCAGTGGCATTTTATCGGCCACCTGCAGCGGCGAAAGGTTCGATCAGTCGTCGGGATCTTCGACCTGATTCATTCGGTCGACAGTCTCGAACTGGCGGAAGAGATAGAAAAACGGGCGCAAGAAGTCGGAGTGAGGCAAGCGGTGTTGCTGGAGGTCAATCTTGAGGGGGAGGCGACGAAGACCGGCTTTCGTCCTGGTGAGATTGATGGACTGCTGCCGAGACTGGGGGCCTTGCCTCATGTGGAGGTGAAGGGGCTCATGGCGATTCCCCCTCCCACCAGCGATGCTGAGCAGTCTCGCCCCTATTTCCGTCGTTTGCGTGAGTTGGCCGCGCGCCTCTCACATCAATCGATTAGTACCGTTTCGTTGAAGGAACTTTCGATGGGCATGTCGAGCGATTATTCCGTGGCCGTTGAAGAAGGGGCCACGATGGTGCGGATCGGCACGGCTATATTTGGAGCACGGCGTGGCTAGTCCAACGATCACGAGCAAGATTGCATTTATCGGGGGCGGCCAGATGGCAGAGGCCATGATCGGTGGACTGCTCTCCGGGCAGGTGTGCCCTGCCGAGTCGATATGGGCAACGGACCCCGTTGCTGAACGCCGGGATCACTTGAAGAGTCAATTCGGCATTCGGGTTGGCGCTGCCAATCGTGAGGCAGTCGCCTGGGCCGATGTGGTCGTCTTGGCGGTGAAGCCTCAGACACTTCAGGCTGTGCTCAGTGACCTTGGCCAGGCCATGGCCCATGCGCTGGTGATTTCTATTGTGGCAGGGGTAACGATTCAAGCCATTGCGGAACAGATAGCCGGGGCGATGCGGGTCGTTCGTGCGATGCCGAATACGCCGGCATTGGTCCGGGAGGGTATGACCGCCCTTGCCCTGGGCAGCGCGGTATCTGAAGATGACAGCCGAATGGCCAGAACGGTATTCGAAGCAGTCGGCCGAGTGGTGCTGGTCGAGGAGCGGTTGATGGATGCCGTGACCGGATTAAGCGGCAGTGGGCCAGCCTATGTGTTTCTTGCCATTGAATCGTTGGCTGACGGGGGCGTCAAGATGGGGCTCCCGCGGCAGGTCGCCGAGCTCTTGGCTGCCCAGACGGTACTCGGTGCAGCTCGGTTGGTCTTGGAGTCGGGCATGCACCCCGCTCAACTGAAAGATCGGGTGGCTTCTCCCGGAGGCACGACCATTGCCGGGCTGTATCAGCTTGAACAGGGGAGATTTCGTGCAACCTTGATGGCGGCCGTCGAAGCGGCGACGATACGATCGAAGGAGTTGGGACACTAATGTTTGTTGCAGGCAATGTATTGGCGGCGGTCGCGACCATCCTCGACTATGTGTTGTGGCTGTATATGTGGGTGGTCATCGCGCGTGCTCTGATCTCGTGGGTCAATCCGGACCCATGGAATCCCATCGTGCAATTTCTCGATCGCGCGACCGAACCGGTCTTGGCGCCGATTCGCCGATGGATCGGGTGGCGCATGGGGATGGATTTGTCACCGCTCATCGTGATTCTGATCATTACATTTTTGCAGATCGCGGTGGTGCAATCACTCAAGGAATTAGCCATGAGGATGAACTGATATGACCATGGGGGATGCCATGAGAATTACACCGCTCGATATCCAGCAAATGGTGTTCAGAGTTAGTTTCCGCGGCTACGACAAGGAAGAGGTCAATCGCTTTCTCGAAGAGTTGGCGCAGACGGTTGAATCGTTGAATCGGGACCAGGCAGTTCAGCGAGAAAAGATCCTGTTTCTGGAGCAGCAACTTGCCGAGATGAAGCGGACGGAATCGACGTTGTCGAGTACGCTCTTGTCGGCACAGTCGCTGGCAGAAGATGTGAAACGGAATGCTCAGCGAGAGGCGGACCTCGTCATCAAAGAAGCCGAACTGAAGGCCGGTGAGTTGATCCGTCAGGCCAGAGTCGAGCTGACCGATACGCAACGTGACCTCTTATCGCTTCAGAAACAGCGGCTGCTCATGGTTGAACGGCTGCGTGCATCGTTGCGGATGTTCGAGCGGATGTTGGAAGTGGAAGAACAGGAAGCGTTGCATGATGCCGCGACCGCGTCGGAAGAGAAGCTTGCAGGAGAGTCGAGCCCGGCGTTGTGACTCGTTTGACCTGGTGTTCCTCGGTTGGCTTCGCGATGCTCCCTCCAGAAGCCATGTACTCGCCTGTGACAGGTCCTCTTGCCTATGGCTGCTACCCATCACGTCATTGAGGCGGTATT
>JBDSKU010000254.1:0-3298 GCA_039916745.1 Nitrospiraceae bacterium | reverse complement strand
GCAAATACCACTTACAATAGGTCGTGACGAGTGTCTGATCGGCGATGACCGCTGCGGCATTGTAGAGCTCGTGAGCACCGGCCGGTACGACCGACGTGCGAGCCGGCTTTGGATCGAGGCCATCGCTCTGGCTGACGTAGCCCACCACTGCGGCAAGACCCCGGCAATGACGGACTATTTCTTGGAGCGCGCGGCGATTGTCCGCGATAAAACGTGGCTTGAGCAAAAGATCTTCAGGGGGATAGCCGGTGATCGCCAGCTCCGGGAAGGCCACCAAATCGGCCTTCGCCTTCCTCGCCTCGCGCAACCAACCAGTAATCCGGCGGACATTCCCGTCCAGATCCCCGACCGTCGGATTCATCTGCACCATGGCGATTCGAAACATTCGCATAGCTACCACCAACGACATTTCACAGCTACAGCAACATGCGAGGGCAACATTGTGGGATTAGCGTGCCTGGATTAGGCGGATGAGAAGGGCAGATGTTTCAGTATCCTGCTAACCCCGCTGCCTATCCACCCGTCCTTCGATTTCCCCAGCCAGCAACACGGCCTCGGCGATCTCGCGCATCGACTTCCGCAGATCCATACTTTGCCGCTGAATGAGTTTGAAGGCCTCTTCTTCGGTCAGCTTCTTCGAGCGCATCAGGTAGCCCTTTGCCCGCTCCATCAGTTTTCGAACCGCCAGAGCCTCCTGCATCTCAAAAGACTTCTCAATCAGGGTCGTATGCTCGATAGCGATGGCGGCTTGATTGGCGATAGCCTGGAGCAGCTTCACCTCTTCGCTGGTAAACACGTGTGGAACGGACGTATAGCTATTGATCACACCCACTGCCTTCTCCCGCACCATCATGGGCACCGAGACCATGGAGCACAACCCTTCCTTCTTGGCCATGTCCGGATACATATAGGCCTGCTCTTTGGTGACATCAGCCACGATAATCGGCCGACGGTCTTTCACCGCACGACCGCTGATGCTCTGGCCGATCTTGAGATTCGGCTTGCGGCGATATTGCTCACTGAGGCTTTGTGTCGCCTCGATCCGTAACTCTCCGCTGGTTTCGTCCAATAACATGATCGAGCAGATCTTGGAGCTCATCATTTGGGCGGTCATGGTCACCAGGAGCTGCAACACGTCTTCGATCAATCGATTGGAGGCCACCGTTTCGGAAACCAGAGACAAGGTTTCCACTTGGAGGGCTTTGCGTTTCATCTGATCGTAGAGCCGCGCATTCTCGATCGCACCTCCGACCTGATTCGCGATGGTCGAGAGCAGCGCAATCTCATCAGGCCGATAGCGTTTCGGCCGCTTATGTTGGACATTGATCACACCGACCACTTCCTTCTTCGCCATGATCGGCACGGAGACGAAGGCTTGATGGCGGTCTTCCGGAAGGTTGTGGAAAAATTTGAACCGTGAGTCGTCGCTTGCGTTGCTCGGGATCACAACGCGCGTTCGTTCCTGCGCGACCCACCCAGTAATACCCTCTCCCAACCCGATCGTAATGCGGCCAATCAATTTCGGATGAGGGTTTTTCGACGCTCTCAGAATGAGTTCATCCTGGCCATCTGACAGGAGATACAGAAGGCAGGCATCCGCCTTGGTGACTTCGACGACCACTTCGACGATATGCTTGAGAACCGCTTCGAGATCCAGTTGGTTGCTAATTGAGTCGGAAATGCGATGGAGCACATCGACTTCGCGTGTTTTTTCCCGCAACGCCTGTTGGAGCTGAGACAAGGATGGGGTGCGTGCGGTCGCCATGATGGATTTACCTTCGCGCTGAAGATTTTCGGCGAGCGGAGCCCTTGCCTGACTGGCGACTACTCGCTAGTCGGCTCCCACAACCATGCTTCGATTGAAACCACTCGGCGCAGACCTGCCTCTCGATTGGACGAATGACCACCTCGCCAATTCGCACCGGCCATACCCCGATGACTTGCCCTCCAACCACTTTCTTGTCATGTTGCATGGCGTTCCAGATGGACTTGAAGGAGGTCGCGCTCACCTGTTCGGACAACCCGGCCCGCTGCACTAGAGCCCTAATCCGTTCGACCACTTCATCCCCGCACAGACCCATATGACGAGCCAAGTCTGACTCCTGCACCAACCCGACCCCAACCGCTTCACCATGAATCAATCCACGATAGCCACCAAGTGACTCCAGTGCATGTCCAATCGTGTGGCCATAATTGAGAATGCGCCGGCGATCCGATTCTCGCTCGTCTGCTGCGACCACCTGCGCTTTGATCTCGCACGATCGTGTAATGACATGGATAACAGGCGCCTCTTTAAGCTTCAACAATGCGGGAATTTCATGTTCCAGAAACGAGAAGAACTCTTCATCGGCGATAATGCCGTATTTGATGACTTCCGCTAGGCCGGCGACCCACTCGCGGCGTGGCAAGGTACGCAATGTGAGTGGGTCGATCAGGACGGCCCGTGGTTGATAAAAGGCCCCGATGAGATTTTTGCCAAGCCGGTGGTCCACGCCGGTCTTACCCCCGACACTGGAATCGACTTGTGCCACAAGCGTCGTCGGCACCTGGACGAATGGGATCCCTCGTTGATAAATCGCGGCAGCAAATCCGGTGATATCACCGACGACCCCACCTCCAAGCGCTAGCAGCAGAGACTGACGTTCGAACTTGTGTTTGGCTAACACATCGAGGATCTTACTGATGGTACCAAGCGTTTTAGTTGGCTCTCCTGGCGATAAGATAATCGGAGTGGGATCGTACCCAGCCTTGCGAAGCGAACGGAGCGTCCCTTGAAGATAATGGCTTGCGACATGCCGATCTGTCACAACCCCTATCTTTGGAGAGGTTGTAAAGCCCCCGATCCTGTCACCCACCGTGGCAAGTAGCCCTGACTGGAGCACAATGTCATAACTCCGCTCCCCCAAGACTACGGGTACGATCTGCTCTGCTACCTTAGGCATGCTCTAGCGCATTCTCCCCTACCTCAACATACAAGTCCCCAGTCCAATCCCTTTAAAATGGATGGGCGTGGACTCAACGAACATTTCAACTGCAGGAATGATGAACTGCGAGGGCTGAATTCGGGAGGATGGTATCACAACGGTGTAAAAACTAGAAGATTGCCACCAGCTTTGGCCATGGCAGAAGCGATGGGAGGACCTCGATGTAAGGCTTAGAACATCAAGAGGAGAAACCGAACGGGTAGCCCTGCCGCCGACAAGTCATCGTATCGGGACAGGGCTATAAGAAAATACGGCTAGCTCTTTACGATACTGGGCGTCAAGAATATGAGGAGCTCTTGTTTCGCCACAGACTC
>JBDSKU010000253.1:0-5308 GCA_039916745.1 Nitrospiraceae bacterium | reverse complement strand
GATTTCATCAAACGAAAACAGGGCAAGATCCCCATCGCCTACGAAACGCCTGAGCTCGAACCGATCCTGAAAGACACCTACGGGGTCATCGTCTATCAGGAGCAGGTGATGGCGATCGCCAACAAGGTGGCAGGCTTCTCGCTTGGCCAAGCCGACATTCTCCGGCGTGCGATGGGTAAAAAGAAGCCGGAGGAGATGGAGAAGTTGCGCGCGCAGTTCCTGGCCGGCGCCAAGACGAACAAGATTCCCGATAAGAAGGCGGAGAAACTCTACGAACTGATCCAGAAGTTTGCAGGCTACGGGTTCAACAAGTCGCATGCGGCGGCCTATGCCGTCGTGTGTTATCAGACCGGCTATCTCAAAGCCCATTACCCGACCGAGTTCATGGCCGCCCTGATGACGACCGACATGGGGAACGCCGACAAGATCGTGGGTTACTTCACGGAATGTCGAGACCTCAACATCAAGGTCTTGCCTCCAGACGTCAACCAAAGCCATAAAAATTTTACCGTGGTGGAGCAAGCCATCCGGTTCGGCCTGGCCGCTATCAAGAATGTCGGCGAAGGCGCCGTCGAATCGATCATCGAGATCCGGAATACTAGCGGTCCATTTAAATCCTTCTTCGAATTTTGTCGGCGTGTCGATCTTCACAAAGTTAACAAGCGCATGCTCGAAGGGTTGATCAAGACCGGCGCGTTCGATTCGACCGGCGCGAAACGCTCTCAACTGGCCGCAGTCCTGGATCAGGCCGTCGAAGACGGAGCGTCCGCGCAGCGCGAACGGGATCTGGGACAGACGAATATTTTCGGTGATGAGCTGGGTGGACAGGATTCGTCCGAGCAGTTGGCCGCGCCGCCGCTGCCCAACATTCCAGAATGGGACCAAAACGAGCGACTGAAACATGAGCGGGAACTAACCGGCTTCTACATCTCTTCTCATCCGCTGGCTCGTTATGAAGCCACCATGAAAGCGCTCTCTACCGCCACGACCATCAGCCTGCCTGAATCGTCGGACGGACGAGAGGTCAAACTCTGCGGCATCATTACGACCGTCAAAAGCATGCTGACCAAAAAGGGCGACAAGATGGCCTACCTCACCCTGGAAGACCTTCTGGGCGTGGTGGAAATCATCATCTTTCCGGACCTCTACAAAAACGCCGCCGACCTCATTGTCGTGGAGCGGCTGGTCCGCATCACAGGCACGGTGGATCGGGGGGATAAAGGCACGAAGGTTCGAGGGAGCAAGATCGAGCCGCTCGCCGACGTGCAAGCGCAGGCGATCAAGCGAGTCCACATTCGGCTGATTGATCACCCCGATGTGGCGGAACAGTTGCCGCGCCTCCGCGAGATCTTTCAGCGACACCCAGGCAATACAACCATTTCTCTTACGTTACGAATGGATGCATCACAGGAAGCCGTGACCGCTCCCCTTCCGAATCTGACGATTACCCCCAGCGAACGGTTTGTGGCCGATGTTGAAGAAGTGCTAGGCAAAGGAGCTATTTTTCTGCTATCGTAGTGCGTAGTTTTTGGGATGGGGCTGAATCAGCTCCATGAGCACCACCTATAGACCCCCACGCCCCATGCGCGACTATCTCGAGTTTGAAAAACCGATTCGCGAGATCGAAGAAAAGATCGAAAAGCTCGCGGCTGCTTCTCCCGGCAAGTCGAATCCCCAAGATGAGATCCGCAAGCTGCGAATGAAGCTGGCCCAGGTCGAACATGACCTCTACAGCAAACTGACACCGTGGCAGCGCACACAACTCGCACGGCATCCTCAACGGCCCAGCACCCTCGATTACATCAGTGCGCTCTTCAGAGACTTTCTTGAATTCCATGGGGACCGCTCGTTTGGCGACGATCGCGCCATCGTTGGAGGCTTTGCCCGATTCAACGACCGGTCGATCATGGTCATCGGACATCAAAAAGGGAAGACCCTGAAAGAACGGATGCAGCGCAACTTTGGCATGCCGAACCCGGAAGGCTATCGAAAGGCCCTGCGCCTCATGCGAATGGCCGAGAAGTTCGGGCGTCCGATCGTGACCTTTATCGATACACCAGGCGCCTACCCCGGCATCGGTGCAGAAGAGCGCGGCCAGGCAGAAGCCATCGCCCGCAATATTTATGTGATGTCTCGGCTCTCCGTCCCGATCGTATCCGTCGTCATTGGTGAAGGCGGCAGCGGCGGCGCACTCGCATTGGGCGTTTCAGACCGCGTCCTCATGCTTGAGCATGGTGTCTATTCCGTCATTTCTCCGGAAGGCTGCGCCGCCATTCTCTGGGATGATCCTGCGAAAATTCCCGATGCTGCCTCTGCCCTGAAGATGACAGCGAAAGACCTCGTCGATCTCCACATTGTCGATGAAGTGATTCCTGAGCCGCTCGGTGGCGCCCATCGCGACCCCGGCGCTATCACTGAACGAGTCGCCAAATCGCTCACGAACCAACTCACCCAACTTTCCGAGCTCTCCCTCCCTACATTGCTGAATCAGCGAGATCAGAAGTACCGCTCCATCGGAGCTGTCAGCGGGCTGGTCGCCACGCCCCAATAAGCCGAATGAGACGATTACAGTCTGAAGGTCGGAGTTCTGAATACTTCGGCCTTACCCCCTTCAGCCTTCCCCGCGATTGTTGAGCCATGCCACAGCTCCGGCACCGGCCATTCGGCCAGATGCGAAACAGGCGGTCAACAGATAGCCGCCGGTCGGCGCCTCCCAATCCAGCATCTCTCCTGCGCAAAAAATCCCTGGTAGGTTGCGGACCATCAATCGTCTGTCGAGTGCCTCGAAGAGAACGCCACCAGCGGTGCTGATCGCTTCCTCTAGCGGACGAGGGGTGACCAGGCGCAGTGGTAGCGATTTAATCGCAGCGGCCAGCCGAGCCGGATCTGCAAAATCCTCTTTCGACACCACTTCACGAAGCAGCCCTGCCTTCACACCTTCGATGTGGGCCTGTCGCTGAAGATGCGTCGCCATCGTGCGTTTTCCACGCGGTCTCGATAAGTCGTGTGTCAGACGCGGCACGTCGCGATCAGGCGCCAGATCGAGACGCAATGTCGCCACGCCCTTCGCCAGAATCTCGTCGCGCAGCGCGGAGGATACGGAGTAGATCACGCCGCCCTCCACACCGGTCTCCGTGATGACGAACTCGCCGGGATGCCAGGACTCGGCACCGGCATCATTTCGCAGGATAATCGCGACCGACTTGACCGGCTGTCCGGCAAACTTCGTTCGGAAATGCTCGCTCCAGCCCATGTCAAACCCGCAGTTCGCTGGCTGTAAGGGTGCGATCTGAAGACCGCGTCCTGCCAGCAACGGTACCCACGACGCATCAGAGCCAAGCTTCGGCCAACTGCCGCCGCCGAGCGCTAATACCACGGCATCGGCTTGAACAGAATGTGTTCCCTCTGGCGTGACAAAACATGGAGCTCCCTGCGCATCCCAGCCGGACCACCGATGACGCATATGGAATCGCACACCGGCCTGGCGCAACCGGCGAAGCCATGCCCGCAGCAATGGCGCGGCCTTCAAATCTTTAGGAAACACCCGCCCTGAAGAACCCACAAACGTTTCAATGCCGAGACCGCGAGCCCATGCCTGCAACGCATTAGGACCGAATGACGCGAGCAAGGGTTCGACCTGGGCTCGACGCGCACCATAACGTGAGAGAAATTTCTCAGAAGGCTCCGAATGCGTGAGATTGAGGCCGCCTTTTCCAGCCAGGAGAAATTTGCGACCGACCGACGCCATGGCGTCATAGAGATCGACCTCTCCCCCTGCGGCACGTGCCGCCTCCGCAGCCATGAGCCCAGCCGGTCCACCCCCAATAATGGCAATTTTCATCGTTGTTCCAATCATGGTGTCTTGTCTGATTCGTGCCGCCAATCCGTCGTTCTGAATGCACCCATCGCGGGACCCTACATGCAGGCGCGAGGTGGGTCAAGTATAGGCTTCGCCAGCTGAAGAAACGCTAGGGTTTTACCGTTCCAACTCGCTATACTCAACAAATGGATGAACAGACTGCGGGAGAAGTGGTCGAACTGCGAGTGAGTTACCGGTATGTGACGGCACATCCTTGGGTGGTCCAGGCTATCGGTGGATTCTTGTCCGCTTATTTCATGGAGCATCCAGACTTTCGTGTGCAGCGACACATGGAAGAACTGGAGTCCGGTGGCCACCTCTGGATCTGCGAGGTGCCTCCCAGCATGAAGGTCCTCAGACTGCTGAAGCGATTGAAGGAAGATATCCCCCCCTGTCACACGCAACACATCCCCACCGATCCGCTCGCAGTGCCATGCTATCTCATCGATTGCCCAGAATAGACCATCACGCCACCACATGAGGCCCCTGGCCGCACGTGCACGAACGAACGCATCTTCCTAGTGGCGCATGAACGTGAAGGAATGATACATATTTCCTATGTATTGGAAGCATGTTTTTGGATCCATTGCTCTGCTGCTTGCGATGGGCGCATGCGCCCTCTCGACTGCCTCAACGCTGGATACCAGGATTCCTCAACTCCCCCGACCCGATCACATTGTGCTGGTGATTGAAGAGAATCACTCCTATAGCCAGATTATCGATTCGCCCGATGCGCCGTACATCAACGAGCTGGCAGCACAGGGCGCCCTGTTCACGCAGTCCTTTGGCGTTACCTACCCGAGCCAACCGAACTATCTCTCGCTCTTTTCCGGATCGACGCAAGGCCTCATCGACAACTCCTGCCCCCAGACCTTCACGACTGCCAACCTCGGACATGCGTTGTTGTCAGCGGGGTTGACGTTTGTCGGATATTCCGAAGACCTGCCCGAAGCCGGCTCGCTCATCTGCAGCATAGGACTCTATGCACGCAAACATAATCCCTGGGTCAATTGGCAAGACAGCCTCACCAATGGACTTCCAGCAACGGTCAATGTGCCGATGACCAGTTTTCCAGACGATTTCAACCTACTCCCTACGGTGAGCATCGTCGTCCCGAACCAGATCAACGACATGCACCACGGAAAGAATCCCGAGGCGACTCAGAACGGCGATCGTTGGCTCCAAGAACACCTGAAGTCCTATGTTCAATGGGCACAACAGCACAACAGTCTGCTGATCGTGACCTGGGACGAGGACAATAAGAGCGAACACAACCGGATTACGACGCTCTTCGTCGGACCCATGGTACAAGCCGGCCGCTACGACCAAAAGATCTCTCATCACAACGTCTTGCGCGCGATCGAAGACCTCTACGGCCTATCCCACTCCGGCGCAAGCGCCGATGCAGTCAGCATCTCCCAGATCTGGAAGATCCAGCCCCATCCATGA
>JBDSKU010000252.1:0-6981 GCA_039916745.1 Nitrospiraceae bacterium | reverse complement strand
CGACGGTCAAAGCGGGACGCGTAATGCCGGGAGAGGCCTATCCTCAGACATTGGCTGATCTCACACGTTTACCCAAGCCATTCTTGCGCAAGGTCTACCTTGACCCTATGGGGCATGGGGAGTGGGAATATCTCCGGGCTCCGACAGGGGGTATCATGGGCGTACGGAGTAAGAGCCGTGCGAAGCCATTCCGGCAGCGAGAGTTCCCTCTAGCGGTCCGGCATTTCGAGGGACGGGCCACCTATCATGATTGGGTCTTCCAATATCCGAGCCCCTCATCGGCTCCGATCGTGCCACAAGGGACTATACCTGGGTCTATGGGGCCGATAACACCTGGGTTGCAAAATGTTCCAGACGGAAGTGTATCAGCCGTTCAGCCGAATCAGGGGCAGCCGACTGTGAGTCCATAATCTCTGCCAGATCCCCCTTCTTGATTTCTGAAAATGTTTATGGCTTTCGTGATAAGAGACGTGTAGAAGAGGTGTCATCGTATGCGTATCCTTATTACAGGTGGAGCTGGGTTCCTCGGGAGCCATCTCTCCGACTTGCTGTTGCAGGCCGGACATTCCGTCATCTGCATGGACAATCTCGTGACCGGACGGATGGACAACGTTGCCCATTTGCTCGGGCATGAGCGGTTTTCTTTTATCAATTATAATGTGTGCGACTATCTTCATGTCGTCGGTCCACTGGATGCCGTGATGCATTTTGCCTCGCCCGCCAGTCCGCAAGATTACATGGAATTCCCCATTGCCACGATGAAGGTGGGGGCATTGGGTACGCATAAGGCTCTTGGGCTTGCCAAGGCGAAGGGGGCACGATTTCTCTTGGCTAGCACGTCGGAAGTCTACGGAGATCCACTGGTCAATCCTCAGCCTGAATCCTACTGGGGCAATGTGAACCCCATCAGTCCTCGTGGTGTGTACGATGAAGCCAAGCGTTTTGCCGAAGCGCTTACGATGGCGTATCACCGCTATCATGCGGTCGATACCAGAATTGTCCGCATCTTTAATACGTTCGGTCCACGCATGCGTCCGCACGATGGCCGGGTTGTGTCGAATTTTATCGTTCAGGCACTCCATGGAAAGCCGCTCAGCGTATTTGGCGATGGGTCCCAGACCAGGAGCTTCTGCTATGTCGAGGATCTAGTCCGCGGCATTACCTCGTTGCTCATGCTGGATTCAGACAAGACGGTCGAGCAACGGACGGACCGAAAGTTTCTGCTCAGACAGACAGAAGGCGAGGCTGGATCCAGTATGCACGATCCCGTGAATATTGGAAATCCGCGCGAGCTCACGGTTTTGGAGATCGCAAAATTGGTCTTGAAGCTCACCCGTTCATCGAGTTCCATCACGTATAACCCATTGCCTGCCGATGATCCAAAAGTCAGGCGGCCCGATATTTCGCGGGCGCGCAGTCTCCTGAAATGGGAGCCTCACGTAGAGCTCGATGAGGCCCTTCTTCGGACGATCGAATACTTTAAGAAGGTGATCTAAGTTTTGGCTCTGGCGTGACAGATCGCCTTCCGTGGTCTATTCCGAAGGGAAAACGGCCTACAATAGCTGCCTTGACCACGTCGAAACTCCCGCTGTATCCTGTCCCAGCTCTCACGTCACAAGGGATTAGTCTTTTTTATGTTATCTGACCAAACGAATCAGGCGGACACCCCGCTCGAACCCATCGAAGAATCAACGGGCATGGAAGTCGTTGCGCCTCCCGTGCCGATTCCAGAATATGTCAATGAATTGGTCACACGAGCCAAACAGGCCGCTGGCCGGCTGGCGACGCTTTCGACTGCCGTGAAGAACCGGGCGCTTCTTGCGATGGCAGAGGCATTGGAAGCACAGAAGGATGCGGTGCTTGTTGCCAACGAACTGGATCTGGAGGCGTTCGGAGCTGAGCCGGAAAAGCAGGCGATGGCGGACCGGCTCCGTTTGACTGCCGAGAGGATCACCGAGATGGCTGCGGGTCTGCGTGAAGTGGCTGCGCTTCCTGATCCTCTCGGGGATATGCCGAAGATGTGGACCAGGCCGAACGGGATGCAAGTGGGACGCGTACGGGTTCCCATCGGCGTCATCGGCATTATTTATGAGTCCCGTCCGAACGTCACGGCCGATTCCGCCGCGCTCTGTTTAAAATCCGGTAACGCCTGTGTGTTGCGGGGCGGGAGCGAGGCCATCCACTCAAATACGGCGATTGCGACGGTTTTATCAGAAGCAGCGGAGAAAGCCGGTGTCCCGGCCGGGGCGATTACCTTTGTGGCGCGGTCCGAACGTGAGCTGGTCCCTCTTTTACTGAAGCAAGATCGCTATATCGATCTGATCATCCCGCGCGGAGGCGAATCGCTCATGCGCGTCGTGACCGAGCATGCCACGATCCCTGTCATCAAGCACGACGCCGGGGTCTGTCACATCTATGTCGATGCCGACGCTGATCCGGCCATGGCGGAGCGGGTCTGTTTCAATGCAAAGGTGCAACGGCCGTCGACCTGCAATGCAGTGGAGACACTCCTAGTTCATCAGGGCATTGCGCGCAACTGGCTCGCTCCATTCATTGAGAAGTTGGTCGAGGCCAAGGTCGAGGTTCGCGGCTGTCAGAAGACTTGTCAGTTGTCATCGTCGGCCAAACCCGCGAGCGACGAGGATTTTGGAAAAGAATTTCTCGATCTCACCGTGGCGGTCAAAGTGGTCAAGAACGTCGATGAAGCGATGGAGCATATCGCTAAATATGGCTCACGCCACACGGAGGCGATCGTGACCTCCGATTATCCCAAGGCGATGCGATTTTTGCGCGAGGTTGATGCCAGCGCGGTGTTGGTGAATGCCTCGACCAGGTTAAACGATGGTTTTCAGTTCGGGCTGGGGGCGGAAATCGGGATCAGCACGTCCCGTATCCATGCCCGAGGTCCGATGGGGCTTGAAGAATTGACCTGCTTCAAGTTTATCGTATTGGGGAGCGGGCAAGTCCGCGAGTAGATGTCCTCCGATCCACTCTCTGTTGCACTGAAAACGTCCGGTCACCTTCACTTTCCCGTCAATCTTCCCTTTGCCCAGGATCTTGAACAGGCTGGTGGACGAGTCGTCCACCAGCCCACCGGGCATCTTGTGTTTTCTCGCCAGGACGGTCGCCGGTTTCTGGCGGCTGATCCGTATGGACACCCGTTACATGAATGCGAGTGGGGGACCGATTCCTCAGGCGCTGTGGTTCTTCTCCGTGCTCGAATCCGTTTAGATTGGGGACAATGGGTGGGGTTGAAGCCGGCTGGGTTGGTGAATGAAACCAGCCTCAATCTTGCCAGTAAGCCCGGTTGGCAGCGGCTGACGGCTGACGATCTGCGAGCGATGGCTGCGCAGGCGCTCCGGGTCCCGATCGAAGAAGTCCGATTTTTTTACCGGGATGAGGATCTCGTGATCGGGTCGACCGGCCGAGCGACGATTCGCCAACGAAAAGATGCCTTCTATGTCCTTCAGGATGGGGACTTCGAACGAGCTCGTTTTATGTCCTGCATGGGAGCGATGAATTGGGCATCGATTGATTTTTTGCCGGTCGTCGAACTCTTCAAGTCACTGCTGCCGGGAACAGGGTCGGCCGTGTTTGAATTGATACGCGGACTCTACGACGATCAGAACGAGAAACGCGCGGCGCCACGCCCCCTGCGGTATCGGGGGATTCCGACCTATCCGTCGGAAGCGGCCTTTGGTTTGTTTAGTAGTTTCTTTACCCCGCAGGCGCCAGGGGGGAGTAATCCGTTCACGCTCTTTATGAATCCTGAGCGCTCCAATCAAGTCAGTTGGCTGCCTGCGGGGAAACCACCGACTCGATATTTTGATCAACGCGCGGAGGCCTGTCTGACAGTCCAAGACGGCCTGTTGCGTAAGGTGACCATGGCATCAGATTCCTCCGGGCTATCCTATATGAGCTCGAAGGGCCGTCGGTTTGCCCACTGTGACCGGAGTGCCGCAATTGCCGGAACGCATATCATCCTGAAGGACCGCGATCGTGAGACCACGTTGGCCATGACCGTGCCGCCGGGGAGCCAGGAGCAGACTGGTGCGCCTGGGGCCATGAGCCCGGTCGATTGGCGGTCGGTCTTTGTCCAGGGAGTTCCGTTCATCCCCCCATCCAAAGCCTATGGCGCAGTGCTGCTCTATCCGGAAGACGAATCCGAAATCGGTGAACGTGCAGCACAACCATTTGTGGCGGATTATCTGCAAGATCTTGGTGAGCAGGACCGGGACATTGGCGCGGCGCTTTCGCGTGCCGGGCGCGTCCTCATCGACAACGGCGACGCCGTGATTGCGACCTGCATGATGTTTGATCGGCCCAGAGACTATACCGTGCGGGTGTATGATGCCGCTCTTGCGCAAAAGCAGGCGCAACAACTCTGGGGCGTCTGTGCCGAGTTGCAGCGGTGGGATTGGCTCTCACGCATCCGATTCGTTTCCACCGAAGGACCGCAAGAGCAAGAGGCTCCTCACTCCTATGATTTGCTGTATCACTGGGTACCCTACGCCGGTGGCGACCAACCAGCCAGGTTGGCCGAATGTATGAAGGGGATCAGCCTGGCTCTTCGGGGAGGAGGCCATGCCTTCGTCATTGGTCCGGCACAGTTGGGTCGACAGGCTTCGACCGTTGGACTCCAGGTCTGTGAGGAAGAGCTGGTCGAACAGCTTCCCACATTTCGGATGCATCGCACGATTTTGCCGAGAGCAACACTCAAGACAGGGCTGACGTTGTTCCATATGAAGAAGGTGTAACATGCTTGCACTGCAAGTCATGGATCGATTACGGTTATCCCTATGAGCGAACCGACGCCAGAGCAGGTCGACGGCGAAGAGCCGAGTGACAAGGTCGTCATCTATTGGGAGCGGGAGTATTCGACGGCTTTCGCGCCGGAGCGATTGAAGCTCGATTTCATGCCGCATCGGCCGTTGTTGTCGGGGATGCCGTTGAACGAACAGAGGACGGTGGCGGTTGAGGGCTACAAGGTGATGCCTGACGATTGTGGACCGGTGCGAACGGTGGGGCAGTACGGGTGGCTCATTCGGTCTCCCGCGGACTGTAAGATTCGCCGAACGACCGATGGGGTCAAGTGGCAGGCCCCGCCGATTTTGCCGGAAGAGCGAATCCTGGGCTACAAGTCGTTTTCAGGGACCTATGTCGATCTCATTTTAAATAGTGGGTATCCCAAGCTCTGCTGCGGCGTCCGGTTCTACTATCCCAAGCAGGTGGGCTTGATGATGAAGGACGTGCCGAACCATTTTTATCACTATCCCGATCGGACGTTTTTTGTATGGGAGGGGATTAAGACCCAAGAGTATAAACGTACGCCGAATATGTACGACTGGCTCCAGGACTATGACGCGTTCACGGCAAACTTTCTTCTGCAACTGACGAAGCCAACGACCATTAAGCGGGGTGATCCCATCGGCATTGTGGTTCCGGTGATGCTGCCCAAGCAGTTTTCGCTTGAAGAGCTCAAACACCCCTAGCGGAATCTAGTAGTCTGGTGCCCGCAGTCTTCCACGGTGGACGGCGAGGTCATGAACCTTCTCGCTCGTTGCACCGCGGTCCTCGACCCATTTATCAGTTCCCATATCGGATAGGCCGTGAAAGTGCGCTCCCGCTTGAATGGAAATTGTTGGAGTGCGGATATCGCCGATCACAATCCCCGGGTTCAGGATGGTGACCTTTTCGGAGGCCGTGACATCTCCCTTGATTTTGCCGCTCGTGATTAAGACCCCGGCCGTGATGTTGCCTTTGATGATCGCATGTTCCCCAACCGTCAGCGTCCCGGTTGAGTGGAGTTCACCTTCAAGCTGACCATCAACCCGAACATTTCCCTCCAAGGTCAGGGTGCCTTTAAAGACGACGTCCTTTCCCAGAAAGGTAAAATCTTCCTGCCCCGTGACTGTCCCCGATTGAGTGTTTCCGAACGCCCACATGGCATCCTCCTAATACCTGCGCCCCCTATGACGAGCCCGCACGGCTGTTCGGATCGGTCGTTCGGCGGCCCTGCGCATGCGAGTAGGGCTTCCACGTTGCTGTACGCTCACACGAGAGGCAGTCAGGTTACGTTTCATGGGCCCTATACAGCGACTCGCTTGATGGGGGAGACACTGGCTTCATCGACGGAGCGGAGCGACGTTTCGCGTGACACTTCCCGAATCGACTGAGTCATCTCCAATGTGCCATTGAAGAGCACGCCGTCCTCGATCGAGAGCATCGGTGTCTTCACGCCGCCATTGAGCACGGCAGGAGCGAGCAGCTTGATTTTTTCTTTTGCCACGACATCGCCGGTGATTTTTCCCATACACACGATGGTACCTGCGCTCACTTTGGCTGTGAGGACGGCTTCTTCTCCGACCAACAGGGTCCCGTCGGTGTGGATCTCTCCGTCAAGGAAGCCATCGATCCGCACAGTCCCGCTGTATGAGATCGTGCCTTTGAATTCGACGCCTTTGCCGACGAAAGCCACGATGGCTTCAGTCGATTCAGGTCGGGAGTTTGGCGATGAAGGAATATTGCCTTCCATGTCTGAGAGAGATTGAGTCGAACGTCTGTTGTCCTGCTTTTCCGGTTGCCACATAATCGGTCCTCCTCTGTGTGTTGGATCAGGTAACGTTGGGCTCAGTTTCTGTTATGACCTGTATCGGTTGGTGAAAGAGAAATATTGAGCGTTCGATGCCGATGTGATCCAACCCTGCATCTCACTGTCCGATTTTTCTCTGGCGAGATTCGGAAGGATTCTAGCCAGGTATGCAGCAGTCCACTATACGTTGTGGGTTCGTGGATTGTGGGCGCGGCCCATAGGGGAGAGCCTTGCAGTGGATATGTTTGACGGTAGGTCTGTCTCTGGAGCGGGAACGACTCAGCCTATTCTATCCATAATAGTCGGTACGGTCATTTTGAGAGGTCACTTGGCGCACATCGTCTTTCCGTCTTGATTGTGGCCGCTTCGTACTGCGCATCCGTTGTCAC
>JBDSKU010000251.1:0-5166 GCA_039916745.1 Nitrospiraceae bacterium | reverse complement strand
AGGTCGACCAGCTGGTCGTTCAGGAACAGCGTATACCGCCGCACCAAGCCCGTTTCAACCTCAATCCAGTTCGGTGCTGTGACAGACGCATCCAGTCTGGCATAAAGTTTTTTCCTGGTCAGCTCATCTCGCTTGGAGACCAGGTCTTCCGAGAATGCGGCAATCGCGTCCGTGGTATCGATACGAACCCAGCCGAACGATTGAAAATGACTTGCCTCACGCACGACTGTCACCGTCGTTGGGACTGGATTTCGGCGCTGCGCGTTGAACCAGGTCACCAGGTCTGGCAATTCCTCCCTGGGGAAGTAATGCCCGCCCGCCATGGGATGCTCGCGATCATGTTCCCGGTAGACAAAGGGATAGCCCAACCTCGTCAACTCTTTCGTAATGGTGCGGCTGAGTTCAACCGGCATTACCTGATCCTTGGCCCCGTGAATGATATAGATCGGCGTGGAGCGCAGGTTGGCCAAAAACGGCATCAGCACATTGTCCAGTCCACTGGCCATTGGCGCAATGCCGGCGAACAGGGGCGCATCGTGCATACCGATCACCCAGGCGCCAATTCCGCCGTTGGACATGCCGGTGAGAAACACTCTGTCAGGATCGATGTGATAGCGCCGTTGCACGGAGCGAATCGTTGCCAGCACCAGCTCCTCCGCACCTCTCGTAAACCAGGCACCCATCGGAACGGTTGGGCAGGCTAAGACATAGTCCTCCCCCAATCGAGCCTGCCATCGTTCCAGGTAGGCCTCACCGGTAAATCCTGCGCCATGCAGACAGACCACCAGTCCATAGCCCTTCGCCGGCTGATAGCTCAGCGGAACGGAGAGCGCCAGGTGATGGGCATGGCCCCGCACCTCGATTCGCTCGTCTGGCATCGTTCCGGTCGGCTGAGGCACATAGTCCCGCTCGGTTTGGATGATCTGTATGATCTGGTCGATCGTGGCATGTGGATCGGACAGTATCGTCTGTAAAATGCGC
The DNA here is from genome assembly GCA_039916745.1 of Nitrospiraceae bacterium. GTDB lineage: Bacteria > Nitrospirota > Nitrospiria > Nitrospirales > Nitrospiraceae > Palsa-1315. Next base: position 4,185 of record JBDSKU010000251.1, on the reverse strand, counting down.
GCAGCCTCGTCCGTATCCTTGGTGTCGAGGTACTGAAAAACCTGTGTCTTGAGATCGACTGAGGGGAAAGCCGCCGCATGCATTCCATCAACGATGCACGAAGCCAGGATCATGCCCAGAACCGCACAGAGGAGCCTGCGCGTCACAGATCTCCTTCCACAACCAGATCTTCCCCGATGCGGCGAACCGTGACGTGGCGTAAGGGCAATGCCTGGACCAAACGCTTCGGACTCCGACCCCCGATCACCGCCTTGGCATCCTGTCCTCCCATAAGAGTGGGAGCGAGATAGAACAGGATACGATTGACGAGTTTCTCACGTAACGCTGTGGCATTGACGGTACTGCCCCCCTCGATGAGCACCGACGTGATCCCCCGCTTGCCCAGCATCGTCATAAGCGCTGGGAACGAGACCTGTCTGTTCTTTAGCGGAAGGGCAACCACCTCCACCCCTGCCCGTTCGAGTCCACGACGGCGTGATTCTGAGGCACGACTCGTCGTCACGATCAAGGTCTTCGCCCGGTCCTGCTTGGTACAGACCCTTGCCTTCGGCGTCGTCCTGACTGTGCTATCGAGCACGACACGCAACGGTTGCCGCGGTGCCAGCCTCAGTGGGCGATCGGCAAGTCGAGCGGTGAGGGTGGGATTATCCTTGAGCACGGTGCCGACCCCGACGATCACCGCATCCACCTGACTCCGCAGTCGATGCGCGTCTTGCCGCGCAAGTGGACTCGTAATCCATCGAGACTCGCCCGTCGCCGTGGCCACCTTTCCATCCAATGTCATCCCGGCTTTCAGGATGACGAAGGGACGGCCGGTCCTCACCCAATGGAGATAGGCGCGATTCAACTGCGTGGCTTCTTCTCGGGCAATACCAGCCGTCACCGTAATCCCGGCCTGGCGCAACGCAGCAATGCCGCGGCCCTTCACCAAAGGATTGGGATCGATCATCGCCACCACCACCGCTCGCACACCGGAATTGATAACGGTCGGCACGCAGGGTGGAGTTCGCTTCAGAAGGTGGCAACAGGGTTCGAGCGTGACATAGAGCGTCGCGCCCTTGGCACGGAGCCCTGCTTGGTTGAGCGCAAGAATTTCTGCGTGGGGTTGCCCTGGCCCATGGTGATAGCCGCGGCCGACAATGCAGCCGTTCTTGATCACGAGGGCGCCGACCATGGGGTTCGGGCTGGTCTGACCCAGGCCCTTCGCCGCAAGGCGAAGCGCCAGGGTCATGAAGTGGAGGTGCGTCGTGGTGGCGGTCACCGCTTCTTGCGCGTGACGCGCGATCGGCTGCGAGGCTGCGGAGCCGACTTCGTCTTCGTGGATTTCGCAGTCTTCGTCGTCGTCGTCTTCTTCGCCTTCGTACGCGGCACTGACCGCTTGCGCAGAGAAGGGGCAGCGCTCATGCCCGCTTCGGCTAAGGCCGCATGGGCCGCCGCAAGCCGCGCAATGCCGACGCGATAGGGCGAACAACTCACGTAATCCAATCCAAGTTGATGGCAGAACTCCACCGAACTGGGATCGCCGCCATGTTCACCGCAGATACCGAGCTTGATCCCAGGGCGGCTCTTCCGTCCGCCGGCGATGGCCTGCTTCATCAAGGCCCCGACCCCCTCTCGATCGAGCACCGCGAAGGGATCCGCATCCAGAATATTATTGGTTTGATAAAAGTCGATGAACTTCGCGGCATCGTCGCGGGAGAACCCGAACGTGGTTTGGGTGAGGTCGTTCGTCCCGAATGAAAAGAATTCCGCCTCGGTTGCAATCCGATCCGCCGTGACGGCAGCCCGCGGCAACTCAATCATCGTGCCGACAAGATACGTGAGCTTCACGTTAAACCGCTTCATCGTCTCCTGCGCGACTTCACGGATCAAATCTTTCTGCGCCTTCATTTCCGAAACCATCCCCACCAGCGGGATCATGATCTCCGGGACGATCTTTTTTCCCTCTTTCGCCAGCTCGCACGCGGCTTCCATGATGGCCCGCGCCTGCATGCGGGTAATCTCCGGCATCGTAATCCCAAGGCGGCAGCCGCGTAACCCGAGCATCGGATTGAACTCGTGGAGTTCTTCGACGCGGGCCAGCAACCGGCGCTTTTCTTCGAGCCTGGCTCCGTCGCGCCCGGTCAATTCCAACTGCGCAATCTCCACCATCAAGTCTTCACGCTTCGGCAGAAATTCGTGCAATGGTGGATCGAGAAGACGAATGGTCACCGGGAAGCCCGCCATCTCGCGATAGAGCCCGATGAAATCCTGTTTTTGCAGCGGGAGGAGCTGATCGAGAAACTTTTCCCGCTCCTCTTTGGTCCTCGCCAAAATCATCTTCTGCATAATCGGGATGCGATCCTCGGCAAAGAACATATGTTCGGTCCGACAGAGCCCAATTCCTTCCGCACCGAAACCCCGCGCGATTTTTGCTTGATCCGGCACATCGGCATTGGCGCGAACGCGCAGCGTTCTGACGCTGTCCGCCCATGACAGAATCAATGCGAAACGCTGGTACTTGTCCGACTGCTTCGGGTCCAACTTGCCCTGAATCACTTGAATGATTTCAGATTCGACGACGGGCAAGTCCCCCTCATACACATTGCCGGTCGAACCATTGATCGAGAGATAGTCCCCCTCACGGAACACCTTGGCGCCGATGCGAACGGACTGGGCATCCAGCACCTCCACTGCATCGCAGCCAGCGACACAGACCTTGCCCATTTGCCGGGCGACGACCGCCGCGTGAGAAGTCATCCCGCCCCGTGCCGTCAAAAACCCGGCTGCGGCATTCATCCCGTGAATATCGTCCGGGCTCGTTTCCTGCCGGACCAACACCACACGAGTCCCAGCCGCTTTCATCGTCACAGCCTTATCGGGGGTCAGCGCGATTTTTCCGGCTGCTGCGCCAGGACCGGCAGGGAGCCCCTTCCCCAACGGATTGGATTTCGACTCTTCTTTCGTGTCGAAAATCGGATAGAGATATTGCGCCAATTGCTCAGGCCCGATCCGCTGCACCGCTTCCTGCTTCGAAATAAGGCCTTCTCTCACCATATCGACTGCAATTTTTACAGCGGAAATACCGGTCCGTTTGCCGACCCTGGTCTGGAGCATATAGAGCTTGCCCTCTTGGATCGTAAACTCCAAATCGAGCATATCCCGGTAATGTTTTTCGAGCTTCTTGTAGGTATGTTCCAGTTCCTTATAGGCCTCCGGCACATTCTTCGCGAGCGCATTCACTGGAAGCGGAGTCCTGATGCCGGCCACGACATCCTCGCCCTGAGCATTCATCAAGCACTCGCCGAAAAAGTTTTTATCGCCGGATGCCGGATCGCGCGTGAACGCGACACCGGTCCCGCTCGTCTCCCCCATGTTCCCGAACACCATCGCCACCACATTGATCGCCGTGCCCCAGGAATCGGGAATCCCATAGAGACGCCGATAGGTGACGGACCGCGCACCGAACCAGGACGAAAAGACGGCGTTGACCGCCAAACGAAGCTGCTCAAGCGGCTCGTCGGGGAACTCTTTCTTGGTCTCTTCCTTGATGAGCGCCTTGAAGCTGGCGACCAATTCCCGAAGGTGCCTGGCATCGAGATGGGTCTCGTGCGCCACGCCCACATCCGCCTTCTTCTGCTTCAGAATCGCTTCGAAATGTTCGCGCTGCACGCCCATGACGATGCTGCCGTACATGGACACAAAACGCCGATAGCTGTCCTGGGCAAACCGTTCGTTGCGTGTTTTTGCCGCCAACCCCTCGACCGTCTTGGTGGTCAGACCGACATTCAACACCGTATCCATCATGCCCGGCATCGAAGCCCTGGCGCCGGACCGGACCGAGACCAGCAGCGGCCGCTCAGGATCGCCAAACCCCATACCCATCGACCGCTCGACCCGCTTCAGCGATTTCAGCGCGGCGTCCCACATGCCGGGAGGATACTGCTTCCCGTTCTTGTAATATTCAACGCAGGCCTCGGTGGAAATCGTGAAGCCGGGCGGAACGGAGATGCCGAGATTCGTCATCTCGGCAAGGCCGGCGCCCTTCCCGCCGAGGAGCTCTTTCATGTTGGAGGTCCCTTCGGCCAAGCCGTCACCGAAGTAGTACACGTATTTCTTTGCCACGCTGCCCTCTCTTTCGCGTTGAGTTCAGTTCAATGGACGAGTGCTGCCCCATGGCCAGCGGCGGATTCCAGACGCTGCCGA
>JBDSKU010000250.1:0-6973 GCA_039916745.1 Nitrospiraceae bacterium | reverse complement strand
GACGGAGTCGTCACCAACCTCTCGACAAACGGGATCGGCATCCGGGGGAATCGATCAGTCACACTCGGCATGGAACTGGCCCTCTTTGTCGATATTCCCGGAGTGGAGGAGCCCCTCTGTATGGCCCAGAGCCGGGTCTCCTGGGTCGAGGGACGGCGATTTGGAGTCGAACTGGGCGCCATGAAGTTGGAGGACCTGAATCATCTTGGATTTTTCTTGTGGAATCACAACAGCCCGTCAAATAGCCAAGACGGCAGCAACTGAGTCCCTCGCAGGAACTAGGAGGTCCCTCATGACACACACGCAAGTCGCATCCGGTCATCGACTTCAGGCTCTGGGAGAAGCGGTCAATAGGAGGGAGCGCTCACGAGCCCCGATGGAATTCAGCTTGATGTACTCGGCCCAAAACCGTTCAGGCGAGATCCTCATGGGCGATGGCAAGGTCACGGATCTTTCACATCTTGGGCTCGGTATTCGCGGGAGGACCCTAGTCATGCCGGGGATGGAACTGGCACTGTTCCTCTACCTCCCCGACGGAAAAGACCCGCTGTTCGTGATGGAGACGACGGTCGCCTGGGCCTCAGGCCATCAATTTGGAGTCGAGATCATGGACATGGGCCTACGGGAAGGCAACCGACTCCGTCACTTCTTGTGCTCGACGCTTACACATTCTGAGTAGGCCCATGGCCTGCAGTACGGAACCTCTCATGGCAAAACGACGGCGGTCAGGAACAGACGTAACGACCCATTTTCCGGGTCAGACCACAGACCGCAGAGCCGCCCAGCGAATGCCTGTTCAGCTCATCGTTCGCCTTTCGGCAGCCGATCACTTCCAGCATGTCAGCCATGGTGTGGCCCTTGATCTGTCTGAACGCGGGTGCAACATCTCCAGCACGGAGACGTTGCCCATCGGAAGCTTCTGGGATCTCTACCTGACCATCCCTGAGTGCTCCCGCCCAATTCTCATTTCTGAAGTTCGGATCGTCCGGTCCGCACAGCTCGAATGCGGAATCGAGTTTCTTCGCATCACGGCTCGAGAACGAACCAGGCTACGCCACTTCCTCTGGAAACATATGAACCGCTCCACGCTCAGCGATGGCCCCCCCTTGTTTGCTCTCGTTGACCGTTCACGCCCACAACGGCCACACCTCACATCCCTCCCCTAGCCCTTCCATCTGCCGGTAGTCAGTCATCTCGCCACCAACTGGATCGTTTCTTGTCAGCGCGCCTCGCGACATGTTATCGTCCGAAAATAAGTGAGTAATGACTCACTCACCGTCTGGAGATTCATGCGCCAACCGTCTCGAGCCATACGCCCTTCCAGCAGAGAACGACAGGCCGGACTGATCGCCGCGGCTGCGTCGCTCTTTGCCGCCAAAGGGTTTAACGGCACCACGACAAAGGAAATCGCCAAGGCCGCGGGCGTCAGCGAGGCCCTGGTCTTCAAGTATTTCCCGACGAAGCAGGCGCTCTACGCCGCGATTCTGGCGGAAAAGATCACCGTCAACGAACTGCTCGAAGCGGTGGAGGAGGCGGCCAACAAACGGGACGACCATCGCGTGTTTACGATGATCGCAAGCTTTCGCATTCGCCCCGGTGTCGATTCGACACTCTTACGGCTCCTCTTGTTCAGCGCGCTGGAAGGCCATGAACTCTCCGACATGTTCTTCGGCAAGCACCACAAGGTCTTCTATGACCACCTCGCCGCATACATTCGCACACGCATCGACGATGGCGCGTTTCGGCCGCTCGATCCCCTCCTGACGGCCCGCGCATTCATCGGCATGGTCGTCCACCACCGTCTGCTCCATGAGATATTCGGAGTCCCGATGCATCAATCCCATGAAGACACCGTCGCCACCTACGTCGATCTCTTTCTGACCGGACTGATCAAGAAATCGGCCGGCCGCACAATGCCGGGGAAGCGTTCCCGATGAATCGGCTCAAGCAACATCCGATCGTCACCCTCGGGGTCATTATCTTTTTTGCGCTCACGGCCCTCGTGGTGTTTCGCCTCAGCAGCGGCGCGAAGACCGACATCCGCAAGGCTCGGGCCATTACCGTCGCTACCGTGGCGCCGCTCAAGCAGGATCTCGACATTCGGCTCACCTATACCGCCGACATCATCCCCAATCAGGCTGTCAATCTGTTCTCACGAGTCGACGGCTATATCGGCAAGATCTATGTCGACAAGGGCGACCTCGTCAAAACCAATCAGCTCTTAGTCGAGATCGACCATACGGACTATCAACATGCCGTCAACCAAGCCAAGGCCAACCTGTCAGCCGCCAGAGCGCGAGTCGCACAGCAGGACGCGAGCGTCCGCAACACCACCCTCACACTCAATCGGATGCAGGCACTCATCAAAGACCAATTCGTCGCTCAACAAGATTTAGATAACGCCCAGGTCGCGTACGACGGGGCAGCCGCGTCTCTCGACTCGCTGCGCGCACAGGTCCAGCAGATGGATGTCGCTCTGGCGCAGGCCGAGACGAACCTGGCCTACTCTTACATCCGTGCACCCTTCGCCGGCTATGTGGCCGAACGCAATCTCGATCTCGGCGCCTACGTCAGCGGAGCCACTGCCGGCACCTCTACTACCTCCCGCGGCATCCTCACCCTTCATGAAATCCAAACGGTCCGCATTCTGATTGAGGTGGTCGAGAAAGATGTCCCGCTCATTCATCTGGGTCAAAAGGCAGAGGTCCGAGCCGAAGCCTATCCCGAGCGCGTCTTCGAGGGCACGGTCACCCGTGTCGTACAGGCGCTGAACCGCGCCACCCGTACGATGACCGTCGAGGTGGATCTCCCAAACAAAAACCATGTCTTGAAGGGCGGCATGTTCGCCCGCGTCGAGGTCCTGGTCGGCAGCCATAAAAACGCGTTACAGATTCCCATCGACGCAGTCAGCCGATTGGAAGATGCCCAATATGTCTATATTGTGCGCGACGGCAAGGCCCAGCGTGTCCCGGTGGAAATCGGCGTCCGCGAGGAAAACCGGGTAGAAATCACCAAGGGCCTGGATGGGTCGGAGCAGGTGATCGTCTCCGGGAAAGACCTCGTGCATGATGGGACTCCGGTGCAGATGCAGCCGAGCCCTCAGTCCTGAGTCCTACGTGCTGCGTGGAACTTGCCGATATAGGCTGATGCGAAAGAATATTGCAGACACAACCAAAATAATCTCAGCACTCAGCACTCTGCACTCAGCACTTCCATCATGTGGCTAACCCTCCTCGCACTGCGCAATCGTATCGGCATCCTGATGCTGTCCCTTGCCATGGTGCTCCTGGGCGCCACCTCCCTCCAGCGGCTGCCGGTCGATCTCTTTCCTCAAATTCAAGTACCGGTGGCCTTCGTCGGCGTCATATATAAAGGCGCTCCGCCGCTCGATATCGAGCAGAGCGTCGTCTATCCCATCGAGAAGGCTGTCAGTTCTGCATCGAACGTCGAGCATGTCGAGTCGTTTGCAAAACAAGGCATTGGCGGGGTGCAGATCTGGTTCAACTGGGGCGCAGACATCAACGTCGGCCAGATGGAGGTGATGCAACGTATCACCCAGATCCTCAACAGCCTCCCACCCGGCATTCTGCAGCCCTTCATCGTGAAGTTCGACGTCTCCAACATCCCGGTCTCCTTCGTAACCGTCTCCAGCGACGATCTCGACGAACGGGCCCTGTACGATCTGGCCTACAACACGATTGCTCCGCAGATCGAACAAATTGCGGATGTCGCCGCCGCCACTGTGGAAGGCGGAAAGATCCGCCAGATCAACATCAACCTCGACCCGGCCCTGTTGAATGCCCGAAGCCTCTCGATTCTCGACGTCGTCAAGTCCGTGAAGGCCGCCAACCTCATCCTCCCCTCGGGCGATATCAAAGCCGGCAATCTGGACTACAACGTCTTCACCAACAATCAGTTCCGCACGGTCGACCCGATCCAAGACGTCATCGTGAAGGTCAACCCTCAGGGCAGCCCTGTGCGGGTACGGGATGTCGGAACCGTGACCGACTCGTCGGATATTCAGACCAACATCGTCCGGACGGACGGGGCCAGAGCCGTCTATCTGCGAGTCAATAAACAGCCCATCGCCAACACCGTGCAAGTGGTGGATGCGCTGCGCAAGGCCCTCCCGAAAATGGTCGGAATTCCCTCCAGCGTGAAGCTGGGTATTTCCTTCGACCAATCGGTCTACATTCGCCAGTCGATCAGCAACCTCATCGAACAGGCCCTGCACGGATCGCTACTGGCTGCAGCCGTCATCTTGATTTTTCTCCGCAATCTCACCAGCACCTTGATCATTTCCGTCGCGATCCCCTTGTCGATCATGGTGACCTTCATCGTGCTTTACTTCTCAGGACAAACGCTGAACGTATTCACGCTGGGTGGCTTGGCCCTCGGGATCGGCAGGCTCGTCGACGACTCCATTGTCGAGCTTGAAAACATTCAGCGCCACCTCAACACGACGCCTCGCCGCTGGAACGCGATTCTGGAGGCGGCTCGCGAGGTGGCGATGCCCATTTTGGCCTCGACCATCACCACGGTCGTCGTCTTCCTCCCGATCTTCTTCGTCGTCGGGATTGCCCGCTTGCTCTTGATCCCCCTCACCATCACGATCGCGATCTCGCTGTTCACGTCCTTCTTCGTCTCCCGCACGGTCACTCCGGCGCTCTGCTACAAGTTTCTTAAGGCGGAACAGGAATCTCACCAGTCGATGCCGAGATGGTTCGTCCGGCTGATGGATTGGAGCCGCGACCGGTACGAGTCCCTCGACAAAGGCTATGAGGGATCGCTTCGCTGGGTCCTGGCCCATCGCCGGCTCTTCATCGGCGGCGTCCTGCTCTTCTTCGCCGCCTCGCTCGCGCTGGTGCCCAAGATCGGAACGGAATTTTTGCCGGTGTCGGATGAGAGCCAGTTCCGCATCGTCCTCCGGGCGCCGGTCGGGCAGCGAGTGGAGAAGACCGAGCAGCAAGTGGCCGAGGTCGAACGGGTACTACGGGCACAGATCCCCGCCGAGGAACTGGAAACGATGGTCTCCAGCACCGGCGTATTGGCGCAAGGCCGGTCGTCCCTCTTCAATCCGAACACCGGCCCCCATACGTCGGTTATCTCCGTCTATCTCGTGTCGCCGGACAAACGGAAACGGAACCAAGTGGAAATCATGAACGACGTGAGGCCCAAAGTCGTCAAGCTGTTCCCAGGCGTCGCGATGTTTTTCGATCCGGGCGGGCTCGTCAAACGGGTCACCAGCTTTGGGTCGCAAAAGTCCGTCGACGTGGAGATCTACGGCTACGATTTCGAGAAAGCCCGTGAGGTGATCCGGGAAGTCGAAACGCTGATGCACCAGATACCGGGTCTGGCCGACATCGAAGTCAGCCGCGAGGAGAACTACCCGGAGGTCAATGTGGTAGTCGATCGCGAGAAGGCCGCTCTCCTCGGCATCAGCGAAACGGACGTGGCCAATGCCGTGCTCTTCTCACTCAACGGCAATGGTCAAACCGACCCCATCATCTACACCGACCCGCAAAACGGGAACGAATACTACATCAGCGCCTGGCTCGCGGAGGAACATCGGAAAGATCTCACGGACATCGAGAACATCATTCTGACTGCCAAGACCGGAGAGCCGGTTCTGCTCAAAAACGTGGCCTCGCTCAAGCTCAATGCCGGCCCGGTGAAGATCGAGCGGAAATATTTTCAGCGGGTCGTCCATCTGACGGCCAACCCCGTAAACCGAGACCTTGGCGCCATCGCCGCCGATCTGGAGACCGGCCTGGCGAAAATCCAGCTCCCGACCGGCTTCAGCATCCAGTTGGCCGGCCAAATCCAGCAACAGAAAGAAACCTTCCAGGGACTGTTATTTGCCACAATCCTGGCCCTGATTCTCGTCTACATGGTGATGGCGGCTCAGTTCAAATCGCTGATCGATCCCTTCGTCATCATGTTTTCGGTCCCGATGGGCTTCCCGGGCGTGATACTGATCCTCTTCCTGACCGATACGACCCTCTCCACCACATCGATGATGGGCATCATCATGATGCTGGGTATCGTCGTCTCAAACGGCGTCCTGCTGGTTGATTACACGAACGTCCTGCGACGAAAAGGGCGGGAACTGCACGATGCGGCGATCACGGCGGCGCGGACGAGGCTCCGGCCTATTCTAATGACCTCTTTGGCCACCGTCGTCGGACTGCTTCCTATGGCCATCGGCTGGGGAACCGGCGGTGAAACGAATGCCCCCTTGGCACGCACGGTCGTCGGAGGTCTCAGCGTCTCGACGATCCTCACACTTTTTCTCGTCCCGACGATCTATGTGATTTTAGAGGAACGCTTCCCCCGCCATAAGGACGAGGCCCCAGAGGACACCGACTGGATACCGGCAGAGCCGGAACAAGCACCAACCAGTCGATAACAGGCTGAGAGAAAAATACTTTGGGCCAGCAGAACATTGATGGCCTGCACTTGTGCCGTTACGCAAGAGCACTCCGGCAGGATGCTCAAAAAAGACATCCAACTAGGCCGCAGGTGAGTTAAAACCGGAGGCGTACCCTCTTACGTTGAGGATTTTGACGAACTGAGAACGATGTTGGAGAGCTTTTTCAGCATCCTGCGGGAGGAACGGTGATTAGCCGAGGGAGGGAAACAACGCCTTCAGTTGCATTGCCAAGCCGATGTCCCCGCTGATCTTGAGCCGCCCGGACATGGCGACGGCCGGTCCACTCAGCTGGCCCTTCAAAATCTTGATGCAATCCTCCCCGCTCATCGAGAGCGAGACGTGCGGATCCTCGTGCATTCCGTCTGACACCTGGCAGACCCCACCCTGGATCGTGAGAATGTACTGGCCGCCCTGGGCGCCGCTCAAGTCGAATTGATAGACCGCATCAAGATCCTCGGCCGCATCTGCATCGAGCTTGCCAGGAAGAAGTTTGAAAAAGTCTTTAATGGTGGTGGGTGTCATGATTCGTGGAACGGGAGG
>JBDSKU010000249.1:0-8327 GCA_039916745.1 Nitrospiraceae bacterium | reverse complement strand
GGAAAAGACGCATGGAGGGTGCGGGCTTCTCTTGGCCGGTGTGCCTGGCGTGGAGCCGGGGAAGGTCGTGGTGCTGGGGGCCGGGGTGGTCGGGAGCGCCGCGACTCGGATTGCGGTTGGGATGGGGGCTCAGGTGACCGTGATCAATCTCGACCTTGAGCGGCTGCGGGCACTTGATGAATTGTATCGTGGCAGAATTGTGACGCGTGCTTCCACGCAGGATGCGATTGAGGAGTCCGTGATGACTGCCGATCTCGTGATCGGGGCGGTGCTCGTGCCTGGAGCTCGCGCGCCCAAGCTGGTCTCACGTGTAGTGGTGGCACGCATGAGGCCAGGATCTGTGGTGGTGGACGTTGCGGTCGATCAAGGCGGTTGCTTCGATACCACGAAACCCACAACCCATTCTGACCCGGTCTATGTCGTGGATGGAGTGCTTCATTATTGTGTGGCCAATATGCCGGGGATTGTTCCCCGCACATCGACGATCGCCTTGACGAACGAAACGCTTCCGTATCTTTTGCGGTTGGCCTCGCTAGGCGTGGTGGAAGCCATCCGGGCAGACGCCGGTTTGGCGAAAGGCGTGAACCTGTCGGCCGGAAAAATTACCTGCCGAGGAGTAGCCGATGCTCATGGCTTGCGTTTTGACCCTCCGATGTAAGACAATCCCCCCTCGCGTCGCGGTTCTGTTCTTTTTGTCGGGGCGTAGCGCAGCCCGGTAGCGCATTGCGTTCGGGACGCAAGGGTCGGAGGTTCAAATCCTCTCGCCCCGACCAAACAGAACCGGTTCGTATCGTCTGCTCATGTTTGTGTTCGCAAATCTGATCCGGGCGAATAACCCCCTCCAACGTTTCCGTTCTCCTTGCTCCCGTGATCTCGCACCGAGTGCTGCTCGTGCGGTCGCGCATAGCGAACGTCTCGCAGCGCATCTATTCTTTTCTTTTGTGAACCAGTATGCGAAATTCACTCGCGCCGAATCGCAAATCGCGTGACGCCTCTGTAGAGGTGTGAGAGTATCCGTTCGTTGGATAGGCTGATTTGGAAATTCCGCGTCCACCTGGTTGTATGGCCGAACCGATTGAACCGACAGCGTGCCGAGCAAAGTTGTCGGTGACGGGACGAGTGCAGGGGGTCGGGTATCGAGCCTTCGCGTTTCGGGTGGCTTCGCAACGAGGCCTCTACGGCGGCGTCAGGAATCTTGATGATGGCCGAGTCGAGCTTGAAGTTGAAGGCACCAAAGAGCAGATCGCGCTGCTGATCGAAGACGCCAAGACGGGACCGCCAGCGTCGCGCGTGACAGCTGTCGAAGTGGAGTGGAGTCCGGCGACCGGTCGATTTTCAGATTTTCAAGTGTGGTACTGAGCGAACAACGTAGGAGCGAAGGAACAGATGGCGCGAGGAGGCGAGGAGCTACATAGTTTGGGCGAAGCGCGCCGACACGCCGCCGATCGTGACGACGAGGAAGTCGCCGCGTCGTCGTCGGAAGTGGACGAATCACCTGCCGACGAGGAACGATCGAGCCAACGCTCCGAAGGATTAGATACCCTCAAGTGTTACTTGCGCGAGGTTCGTCACTCGACCTTGCTGACGTTTAAGCAAGAGCAGCAACTGGGCAAGCGCGTCATGGCGGGCGACGAGCAGGCGCGCCAAGAGATGATCGAATCGAATCTCCGGCTGGTGATCAGTATCGGCAAGCGGTACATGCATCGCGGCTTCCCCTTTTCCGATGTCATCGAAGAGGGCAATCTCGGGCTCATCAAGGCCGTCGAGAAATTCAACTATAAGCGCGGGTTTCGGTTCAGTACCTACGCCTCCTGGTGGATCAGACAATACATCGAACGCGCCATCATCAATCAGGGCAAGCTCGTGCGGTTGCCGGTGCATGTGGTCGAGCGGCTGAATCGTTATCTGGGTAAAGTAGAGGCACTCGTTCAGGAACTCGGACGAGAACCGACCGCATCAGAAGTCGCAGCCAAGATGAAGACGACGGACGAAGAGGTGCTGGACCTGAGGCAAGTGGTCCGTACGACCTGTTCGTTGGATAGTCCGATCAACGACGGCGCGGACACATTCTTGCGCGATGTGATCGAAGATCCGTCCTGTATTTCGCCTGCCGATACGGCCGAAGGAGTCATGCGCCGGGCCGAGATGATGGAGTGGGTGCAGGAGTTGCCTGAGAAGGAGCAAACTGTTATTGTGTCGCGCTTCGGGCTCGATGGGAGTGAGTCCAAGACCTTGGAAGAAATCGGCCGGGAGATGGGATTGACCCGTGAACGGGTCCGGCAGATTGAAATGGCCGCCTTGGCGCGTTTGCGCCATACCATTGAGCGTAGAACCATGACACAATCCGATTTGCTCTGATCGATGACCGCTATCAATTATCACGCGTTTATCCGAGAAGTCCCCGACTTTCCCAAGCCCGGTATTCTCTTTTACGACATCACCACGCTGCTCAAAGATGCTCGCGCTCTGTCGTCGATTGTCGATGAGTTGACCGCCTACTATCAGGGACAGGGAATCACCAAAGTCATCGGTATTGAATCGCGCGGGTTTATTTTTGGCGGGATCTTGGCAGACCGCTTAAAGGCCGGGTTCGTACTGGTCCGGAAGCCCGGGAAATTGCCGGCCGACTGTTTTGAAGTCAAATATAGCCTCGAGTACGGATCGAATTCCCTGGCCATTCACCGCGATGCGATTGCGGTCGGAGAGCGCGTCTTGATTGTGGATGACTTACTGGCCACGGGGGGCACAGCGGCTGCGACGGTGTCTCTCGTTCGGCAGTTAGGTGGCGAGATCGCCGGGCTCGATTTTCTCGTCGAGCTTCAGAGCCTGAAGGGGCGAGACAAGCTGGCCGGTTACCCCATCCATTCGACGATCCTCTACCCCTAGGGCATTCCAGCGCCCACACTACAAGCTCTTGTCAAAGATCCTAGCGCCGTGCTATGAATGCCGAACTTTTTTCGGTTATTCGACGTTTACCCCAGGAGTAGGATCTGTCATGGCAACAAAAACCCCCGCCAAGAAGAAACCGGTGGCGACGGTGAAGGCGACGGCCAAGGTGGCGGCGAAGGCAGAGAAGCCAGCCAGCAAATCGAAGCCTGCTGAAGTCGTGGTGGTTGAAAAACCCATCAGCATGGCCGTCTCTCCTCTGGCTGCCAAACCCAAAGAATCGCCCAAAGAGCGCGAAGACCGGGAGCGCCGCCGCCAAGTCCTTCAGCAGATGCTGATGCGGAAGCGCCAAGAGATTATTAAAGAGATCGAGGGGAGTCTGGGGCAATCCCTCATTGAAGATAAGCAGCGCCGGCTTGAGTCTGCGCGCGACGTGGGCGATCAAGCGCTCATGGATCTCGATCGTGAGTTGGGCATTTCCTTGATGGAAATGCGCAATCGCCGCCGGCAGGCCATTGATGAAGCCTTAACTCGGTTGACCGAAGGCACCTACGGCATCTGCGCCGAATGCGGTGTGGAGATCAGCGAACGACGACTGGAAGCCGTGCCCTTTGCGAAGCTCTGTGTCGAATGTCAGTCGAAAGAAGAGCTGCTGGAGAAAATCGAGCGAGAAGAAGACCGCGACTAGACGTGCCTCCACGCGATCTCTGCTGTATCTGCCATACGTGGCCTCCCGCTAATGATGATCCTGCCTAGACCCTTGTCAGGCAAGACCTGCCCGTCGTGATTGTACCTATCGTGCTCCATTGCCTATGGAAGTGGACGAGATGAAGCCACCGAGTCAGCGAGCGGTTGTGTTGGCAAGCGGAGGGTTAGATTCCACCGTCACCGCGGCGATCGCCAAGGAGGAGGGGTGCGAGCTCTTCTTTCTCACGATCGACTACGGGCAGCGCCATGCCGTCGAGGTGGAGCGGGCTCGGCAGGTTGCCGCCGCCTTGGGCGCGGCGAACCATCTGGTGATGCATCTGGACCTGCGTGCCATCGGCGGGTCGGCGCTGACCGGCCAGGAGGCCGTGCCCAAGGATCGAGCGGGTCACGAACGCAGCCAGGGCATTCCGGTCACCTATGTGCCGGGCCGGAATCTCATCTTTCTCTCGATGGCGGCCGCACATGCGGAAGTTATCGGCGCGTCGTGCATCTATTTTGGCGCGAACGTGTTGGACTATTCCGGTTATCCGGACTGTCGGCCTGAATTCATTCGTGCGTTTGAAGCGGCGGTAAAAGAGGGGACGAAAGCCGGCGTGGCAGGACATGCGCTCCAGGTCAAAGCTCCCTTGCTGATGCTGACGAAAGCAGACATCATTCGACGGGGCATCGAATTGCATGTGCCGTTTCACTTGACTCATAGCTGTTACGATCCGGTAGGGGAGCAGGCGTGCGGTCGATGCGATAGTTGTGTGATCCGGCGGGAGGGGTTTGCGAAGGTTGGGGTTGTGGACCCCGTCTCATATGCGCTATAAACCGTGAAGCGTGAGACGTGAAACGTCACGCAAAGAGGATTGTTTCATGTCGCCCGAAGAATTTTTCATGTATCTCACGATTGGCCTGATCGTGCTTGTGCCGATCGGCGCCAGGATCTATCGCCGAACGACGCTTCACCGTACGCAACAGATGTTGCGCGATCAATTTGAACAACAGAAGGGGCCGGACCAGCGGTCTTGATGGCATGACAACAGCACGGTCTCATATTGGAATATGGCTGTTCTTCGTGGGCCTTCTCGTGGCCTGCGATTCCTCGCAGCCGAAGCAAGCGGCTGGAGGGGGCCCTGTACCAATGGAATTCCAAGTCGGTGAGACGAAGTTTACCGCCAACTGCGCGGCCTGCCATGGGAAACAAGCGGCGGGGACCGACCAGGGACCTCCGCTGGTGCATAAGATCTATGAGCCGAACCATCATGGCGATGCCGCGTTTCAGCGGGCTGCGGCCAACGGCGTCAAGGCGCACCATTGGGAATTTGGCAACATGCCGAAGATCGAGGGTGTGACGGCTGAGGATGTCGATCAGATCGTGCAGTATGTGCGCTGGCTGCAGAAACAAGCCGGTATTTTCTAGCAGGATGCTGAGAAAATCAGCCAGCCCTGCTCGGCTATTCTGCAGGAATGTTCTCCTACGCAGGGTGGACTATCGCAGTTCTAGCGCGCCAAGTAGTTTTTCCCCAGCCTGCTAAGTCCAGTCTCCGGACCGTCGTTTCGTAGGGCCGTTTCCCTCGCATCGTTGTTCCTCCATCCTCGTTCGATGTCCCAGAAGCCTGAGTTTGACAATCCGTCAAACCGCTTCGTAAGGTATTGCCATGAGTGTGTGAGAGGTGATGAGCACCGGCCATTCAACCAGACTGTCCCTCGGGGGAGGGCGTGAGGGGAGGAGGGAGCGATGATCGACAGAATGAATCGTGTGTTGGGAATCGTGGGCGCGTTGTCGATGGTCCTCGCGAGCGTCGGGTGTGTCGCGATCGAAGCGGGGCATGAAGGGGTATTGGTCGAGCAGCCGTTCTTCTTCGGCCATGGAGGCGTCGATCCTGTTCCCGCCAAGACGGGGCGCGTGAACGTCGCGCTGACGACACGAGTGATCGATGTCGATATCCGTCCGATTCAGTATTCCGAACATTTCGATATTATCTCGGCAGAGAACGCGCCGGTCTCCTTCGATGCCTTCCTGATTGCCAATGTCATCGAAGGGCGCTCGCCGGAACTGATCAGCAAGTATGGCCCGAACTGGTATGCCAACAATGCCAAAGAGGCGTTCCGCACCTTCGTGCGCGAAGAAGTCCAACGGTACCCCCTCTTTCAGTTGACGACCGATCCGACCACCAGACAAAAGCTGCAAGATGCCATTGCGAAAGAAGTCCAAACCAAATTGATCGAGAAGCAGGGCATCCCGGTGCGGCTGAACCGGGTGGTCGTCGGGAGCATCCTGCCTCCGAAGGGCGTCGTGGAGCAGACGACACAGACCATCATCCAAGAACAGCGCAAGATCACGATGGTGGAGTTTCAGAAAGCGGAAGAATCCCGTGAGAAAGCGGAGCGGCAGCGCGGCATCGCCGACCGGGCGTACCGTGAATCGCTGGGATTGACGGCCGTAGAGTTCGTCGATTTGCGCCGCATCGAAGTGCAAAAAGAAATCGTCCAACATTCACCCGCCGCCCTCACCGTCATCATGGGTCTTGAGCGTGTCGGGATCAACATGCCGCCGCTCGCAGGGGGCCAGTAAGACAAAGTCCAGATTCTGCTCTCTCTTTGTGGTGAGGGCGCGGACGGGCAGTCACCTGGCTTGCCTGTCCGCGCCCTTCTACTTCCAGTAGGAATTTAAGGTAAGGTTCTGGACCTTGTATGAATGGATTGCTGCACGACGTGGCTGAGTCCGAAGACGTTTCCGACGGAACCTGTGGGCGTGGCGTATGTGCGGTACTGCTTGTTTGCGGACGAAGAGTCTTATGAGACCTCGGAGAGGGCCAGAGCAGACCCTCGGATTTGAACCGTCGGCAGTCCACGCACAGAACTGGCAGCCTCAATGAGCAGCGCCCGTTCTTCGTCCGTGAGACGATGAAGATCCCCTCCCTCAAAGTACACCAGGGCCTTTAAGCTTTCGCTGGGCTGAAAGGCAGCCTCATAGAGGGCGCGAGCACCGGCAAGCCCCTGAGAAAGATTGACTCCAGCGCGGATCATCGAGGCAATGTCTTGATAGTCTTTGGCCTCGATCCGTTGCAAGATTACGTTCAACTTGGTGGCCATCAAATCATCGAGCGCCGCAACCTGGAGCACCCCATCAGCTGTCAGCTCCGGCTCACCCACCCGCCCAAACGACAGCGTGCCAAAGAAAGAGATCTTCACCTGTTGATCATTCGGGGCACTCGGAAGGACGAGGACTGTCAGGGTATCGGGGGTGTCTTGAAGGACTGTGGCTCGATGAAGAAACGGAAAGGACGCAGACAGTGCGGCCCGATTTAACGGCTGGTCCGTGAAGAAATCGAAATCGATCGAAGCACGGTGCCCGAGCCGCAACGCAATCGCCGTCCCGCCGTAGAGCACAAACCCCATCCGCGGTGCCGGACGGAGCGCAGGCCACAACAGTCGCTGCGCAGCCGGTAAGATCTCCAGGCAGGGAGTAAAGGTGCGGATCATACGAATGTCCGTGTGGGCATGGCGGGCACATGGCCCGGCGCAGCCAGCCCCAGGCGATAGTGCCAGTAGGCCCATGAGCGGGGTGTGAACTGACCGATTTCGGCATGCGCTAACACCGTACGGAGATAGTCGTCCCCTGCCAATGTGGCCAGCGCCTGCACATCATCGTAATCGCCGATATTCATGACCTGGGCCACGACGCGTTCTGGCATGGTGACCGCAACATCCGGTGCCGTCCACCAGATGTATGTGCGCGCAAAACGCGTAAGGGTTGTGGGATGTAATGGCGTCATAGAAAAAGCGTGAAGGCTAGGCGATGATCGTGGACAAATCTTACGCCAGAACCAAGCGATTGCCAACAAGGTTGTGCATGGGCGAGATGGTGCATTCAAGATCCTAGGGCAACAGTTGATTGAAGGCATGAGCGGAGCTATGCAATTCAAGATTTTCCGGGGCCGATCGTTGAGCAGGGCCTGCACCGACTTAATCGTTGTTCTCGATAGCTGGTTGAACCCTGTGCCCCGTGACAACTTTTTCACAGGTGTCCCCGTCGTATTGTCCTCGCAGGTCGTTTTCCTCCAAGCCACCACAGAGGTCTTCCTGATTGGCGTTCCCGCCATTTGGCAGAGGCCTTGCGCCGTATGGCATCAGTGATCAGCTCTTAAGAATCCGCCCCTTGCCCCTTACGTTTTACCTTTCACGTTTAACGTCTCACGTTCCCTGTAAGGCAGGGTGCTTTCCCGCGAGGAAAGGGGTATTCTTCCGCGCAATCGCAGGGATGGATTTTCGTGTGCACGTGGTGAAAGAAAAAGGTGCCAGGAACCATTGTTTCGGGATGCGGCATAAATTGAGAGGTCCGACCCCTTTTCTTCGACCTCTTTTCTCGCTCTCAATCCAGTTTTGAAAAGCATACGCATACGCCGAACAATTTTTCCGCGCTGGCCGCGAGTTTCACCGAGTACAAAACCTGACCATGATGACCTTTCGCAACCATCGCCTGCGTGACTTCGCTGTGCCAATGGGCACCAATTGGCTGCTCAACGACCTGGCCGAAGCCAAGGGCAAGCAGGAACCCTATACCCGCCAGTCGCCACAAGTGCTCAAAGCACTTCGTGAAATGGCGCTGGTCCAAAGTGTCGAGTCGTCCAATCGCATCGAAGGCGTCACGGTCGATCGAGACCGCTTGCGCCCGCTTGTCCTCGGCAACGCCCGTCCCAAAGACCGGTCTGAGCAAGACATCATGGGGTATCGCCGGGCGTTGA
>JBDSKU010000248.1:0-4734 GCA_039916745.1 Nitrospiraceae bacterium | reverse complement strand
GATCGCGTCGGTCGACGGCGCTTCGGCCGAGAAGGCCAAAGAAATGATCAGTCGGATCACCGAAGAGGTCGAGATCGGAAAGATCTACATGGGCACGGTTCGGAAGATCATGGACTTCGGCGCGTTTGTCGAAGTTCTTCCGGGAACCGATGGACTGGTGCATATCTCACAGTTGGCGCACCATCGGGTCCAAGCGGTATCCGACGAGGTGAAAGAAGGGGATCAAATCTTGGTGAAGGTCATGGAAGTGGACCGTCAAGGGAAGATCCGCCTGAGCCGCAAGGAAGCCATGCAGGCTCCGGCCGGGGCCGCTGCGCCTGATCCATCGGCCGGGTAACTGCCTTGTATCGCAAGCTCGTCCTGGACAATGGGGTGCGGGTCGTAACCGAACGGATGCCGACGTTAAAGTCGGTGACCGTCGGTGTATGGGTCAACACCGGGTCGAGGGACGAGCAGCCTCCTCAAGCGGGCTATTCCCACTTTATCGAGCATATGCTCTTTAAGGGAACGCGTAAGCGTTCCTCCGCCGAGATTTCGCGTGAAATCGACGCACTCGGCGGAGAGATGAATGCCTTCACTTCGCGTGAGACGACGACCTATTACGTGAAGGTGTTAGATCAGCAACTGCATCGAGCATTAGAGCTCCTCTCCGACCTGTTTCACCATTCCCGGTTCGTACCCAAAGATATCGAAAAAGAAAAGCAGGTCGTCCTGGAAGAAATCCGCATGGTTCAGGACGACCCGGAAGATCTCGTGCAAGAGCTCCATATGGGCCAAGTGCTGGGGCGTCATCCACTCGGCCGCTCTATCTTGGGCCGGGAGAAGACGGTCAGAGGGCTGCGACGCCAGGATCTGCTGAGCTATATTGAGGCCCACTACGATTCGAGTCAGACCGTGGTGTCGATCGCTGGGAACTTTGAGCAGGACAAACTTGATCTCCTGGTCGCGAAGTATTTCGGCAAGGGCCGCTCTGCAAAAGCGACTCATGCCAGCGGGCGCCGTCCTCCTGACTTGCGCGGCGGTGTTCTGCTGAAGAAGAAGAAGTTAGAGCAAGTCCATCTTTGTCTAGGCCTCAAAGGCGTTCCAGCCGGACATCAGGATCGGTATGCCCTGTATGCGCTTAATAGTGTGTTGGGGGGCAGTGTGAGTTCGCGGTTATTTCAGGAAGTCCGTGAGAAACGGGGTCTCGTCTATTCCATCTACTCCTATTTGTCCGGCTATTCTGACGGTGGCATGATCACCGTATATGCAGCGACCAGACCGAAAGAAGTGGATCGTGTGGTGGATCTTGTCTGCCGTGAAATCAGACGGATGGGGAGTAAGGGCGTTGTCGGAAAAGAGCTTGAGCGGGCGAAAGTCCAGATGAAGGGCAGCCTCATGTTGAGTCTGGAGAGTTCGCATAGTCGCATGAGTAAATTGGCTAAGGACGAACTGACATACGGAAAGCATGCGTCGCTGGACGATATGCTGGCGCGTATTGATCGTGTGAGCGAAGAGCAGATGTTCAACGTGGGCCGTCAATTTTTCAATGTGGATTCCCTCGCTATCACCGGGTTGGGCCCTCTCGCGCCACATACGCTTCAGTCGTATCGATGAGAATTTTCTAATAGATGCGAGTCGAGCACTCAAATATGGTAAAAATTGCGGGCGAAATAATTGTCGTAAGTATTTGATTGTCAATGTTATTTTTAGTTAAATTCAACTTTATGCACAGGCTAAACATTTCCTTGACAGTATTTCGCAGTTTCAGTACCATAACGAAACTTTTTGACAACGATTCTCAATCGAGGGACTCAACGCGAGAGAGAGCAAAGGAGGTGGCGGAACCCATCGCTCGTGATTGGAGGAGCTCTGAAACCGTTTCTATTCATTCATCGTACTTAAGCTAGTGTCCATCGGTTATTTCGGTTGTTATTTTTATGAAGGAGGGACTAGGTATGAAAAGGGTTGCAGTTTTAGCCTCCGTGGCAATGTTGTCCATGTTCGGTATGTTGACGGCTGAATTTGCCGTTGCGGCCGATGCGTCTGGGTCGGGTCCGGTTGACAACATCGTCGGCGGAAAGCCGATGAAGGGTGAAGTCACCAAGACCCTCAAGGGTCGTGTCTGGGCGCAGTGGGCCGACAATCCAGATGGCGAGTTGCTCTTCGGGATTCAATATTGGAACGCCGGTGAGCCGGCATCAGGAACCCCGAACGGTCGTTCGTCCTCCGATCTCGATGTGAAGCCGCCGGATCCATTGTTCACCTGCTGCGGTTGGGGCTTTGTGGGCGGGACCGATAAAAACAATCCTTATTCAGGTTGGCCCCAAGCCGCCACGACAGTTCGTCTGGCAGTGAAGGACAAAGCGTTGATGGACCAGATTATCAAGGCCTCCCAGGAACTCGTGGCCATGGAAGTGAGCCTGGACGGTCGGACGATCACCGGGTTTAAGGTTATTAAGTAATCGACCTCGACAAGCCTTAATTCATTTATGTCCAGCAAGGAGGACGCGATTATGAAGTTTCATGCGAAAGGTTGGGCCATGGTGGCCGCTGTAGCGCTGGGGGTTTCTGTAGCCTCCACTGCGTTAGCCATCGAGTCATTCCAGGAGCGTTTTGAGTGGGGAGATTTGAGCAAGCCGACAACTTTGCAGGGTCGGGTGATCGTGCTCGATGCCTACGATGAAGCGGTCTGGATTCAGGTCTCTGTGTTCGGAGGGGCCGCTGAGAGCGGCTTCTTCTGGCAGAAGATGTACCCGGGCAAGAATCTCAAGTTTTATGCCGATAAGGGAGCATGGGAAGAGCTGAAGAAAATGGGCCGTCCCCATGCAGGTCCTGCTGCCGCGAAGGAAGTGCCACCCTCCAGTACGACCGACTTGATCGAGTTTACCGTGACGGAGCCAGAGCAGAATCACCGTGTCATTTCTTCGATCAAGAAGCTTCCTGAAGTGGCTGGTTCGATGGGCAAGCCGCTCAGCATTTCCGGTCTGCGTTTGAAGGACTGTGCGGGAAAGAGTGAAGTTGAAGCAGGCTGTGCGGCAGCGAAGCAGGGCTTGAATACTTCTCCAAAGGGAGGGGACACCGTGCCTATGCAGTATGATGTGTTGCTTCCAGGTGGTCAACCAGTTGCAGGGCTTATCCCCTGGACCGCAAAGTACAACTTGGGCACTGCTGCTCACTAAGACTGAGCCAGTCTCTGTTTGTAAAGGCGGCATCTCCGAAAGGGGATGCCGCCTTTCTTTATGTGTCACGATTGTCTTGGCCTGCGGGGCCGATCCGGCGTTGAATATCAGCGAGGCGGTTGAGTGCATCGAGCGGCGTCATGGAGAAAAGGTCGATTTGTTTCATTTCCTCAATGATTGGATGGGGCTTGGGAAGTGAGGTCTGTGGTGTTTCTTTCTCCACAGATACGGGCGTACCCTCAATGGTGGTATCCGGTTGTTCCAGTTGGGCGAGGACTTGTTGCGCCCGGGCGATGACCGTTGGAGGGAGTCCTGCCAGTTTCGCAACGTGAATGCCATAACTGCGGTCTGCGCCGCCCGGTATAATCTTACGCAAGAAGACCACGTCTCCATCCCGTTCTTGGACCGCGACGCAATAGTTTTTAATCCCTTCCCGTAACCCTTCCAGTTGCGTCATCTCGTGATAATGCGTGGCGAACAATGTTCTGGCTCCCACGTGCTGACGGTCTTGAATATGCTCCGCAATGGCCCAGGCGATACTGAGTCCATCGTAGGTGCTGGTTCCTCGACCGATCTCATCTAGGAGAATCAAGCTGCGGGACGTCGCACTGTTTAAGATATGAGCCGATTCGATCATCTCCACCATGAAGGTACTCTGGCCGGCGGACAGGTTGTCTGAAGCGCCCACACGCGTGAATATCCGATCGACTAATCCAATGCAGGCTTCGGTCGCCGGCACGAAACTCCCAATTTGCGCTAACAAAACAATCAGTGCGACCTGGCGGAGATAGGTACTTTTTCCCGCCATGTTGGGCCCGGTGAGGATCACCAGCCTGTGCCCCTCACAGTCGAGGGCTGTGTCGTTGGGCACGAAGGTGAGATCACTGCTGAGCTGTTCCACGACAGGGTGCCGGCCTTCCCGAATGAGGATCGTGCCGCTCTCATCGACGAGTGGTTTGACGTAGCGATGCAAGGCGGCGGTCTCGGCCAAACCGGCGAGGACATCGAGCAATGCAACGGTCTGGGCCATCGCTTGAAGGCGAGGCACCTCGTTCGCTAAACGACTGCGTACCTGATCGAACAGCTCTTGTTCGAGGGCCAGTAGTTTACTTTCAGCGCCTGTGACCCGTTCTTCCAACTCTTTAAGTTCGGTTGTCATGAATCGTTCGGCATTCACCAGCGTCTGCTTGCGAATGTAATCAGGCGGGACACGGGTGAGGTGCGTCTTGGTAATTTCGATGTAGTAGCCGAATACTTGATTGTAGCGAACCTTCAACGAATCGATTCCCGTTCGCTCCCGTTCTTTGGCTTCTAGCGAGGCGATCCAGCCCTTGCCTTCCGTGCTGGCCTTGCGCAGTTCATCGACTCCGGCATGATATCCCTCCCGAATCGCACCGCCGTCACGGAGGGACATCGGCGCATCCGGCCTGACGGCCTGCTCAATCGTGTCATGGACATCGCGGCAGTCGTCCCAGGACTCACGGACAGCAGCGAGCAGCGAAGCGGAGAACGGTTGGAGGTGGGACCATAATTCTGGCAGGGCGCTTACGGATTGTTTCAGTGCGAGTAGTTC
>JBDSKU010000247.1:0-3772 GCA_039916745.1 Nitrospiraceae bacterium | reverse complement strand
TTCGGGATCTGTCCGGCATGGGTGGCAAAGAGATCGAGATCCTGCCGTCCCGCATGCACGATCTTTTCAATCTTCGGGTCACAGACGAGCTCCCAGAAGACGTCGAGCGATCCGCTCGCCTGCACAGCGGGAAAATCGATGACAGCAGCAGTGGCGGCAGTGGCGACTTGGATCAGTTCGAGCCGCGGGATGAAGGTGTCTTCCCCAACGAATTCCGTATCCAGTGCCAATCGAGGACTCTGCCGTAAGGTGAGACAGAGGGTTTCAAGGGCACGCTGGTCGGTCACATACAGCATCGGTGGTTTAGATGTCACAAGGCTCTCATTCAGTTGGGTTGTAGGTGGCGTCTGGCCTCCGTGGCGGCTCGACATTACTGAGGCTCAAGTATTCTTTCAGAAACTGATAGGCTTCCAGCATGCGGCGGAGTTCAGGTTCGGCGCTCCGGTCGCCGTTATTCGAATCGGGATGCAGCCGCTTCGCCTTGTGGCGGAACGATGCGGTGACCTCGGCCAGCGAACTGCCGAACTCCACGCCCATTGCGGCATAGGCGTCCATCGCATTGTTGATGCCGCTGGGCCCTTGTGAGGGGTCACCTCCCCCACCGGCGGCTTTCAACATATCGGCCAGGCTGACTTTCTTGCGCCGGCGCCGGGGGCGCTCTCGAATCTCGCTATCGAAATCGTCCCAGCGGTCTTCGACGAATTCGAGCCGGGATTCCAGGCGCATGGCGCCGGAAAGATCACGGATCTCCCCAAGCTCTTCTTCAATCTGGACCAGGGTCTTGATGATTTCCTCCAGCCCCTCTTCCACACGAAAGAAGCTATCGACCCGCTCCTGCATCATCGTATCGACGGCGAGTTCCAGGCTCTCTTCAGCCTTCGGGCGCAACGAATCGATCCGTCGCCTCATCCCGCTCTGAAACTTAATGAGTTTGCTTTGTGAAAATGCCATCTGAACCGGACTCGCTCCCTGGGCGCGCATTGTAGCACAGCCAGGTTGCGTGCCAGAAGGGCCATAGAAATAGCGTGATCGACGCGGGTGACCGGTCAGCGTGAGGCGAAGTCGTCACTGATTTTGGTGCGGCGGCGGGCGACGCCCGTGTCACGTGCAGCGGCCGCCACGGCTTTGGCCACACGTGGAACGACATCCTTATCGAACACGCTTGGAATGATGTAGTCCTCGCTCAAAGCCGAAGCGGGAATGGTTTCAGCCAGGGCCTTGGCCGCAGCGAGTTTCATCGCTTCATTAATGTCCCGCGCCTGCACATCCAATGCACCTCGAAAGATACCAGGAAAGGCGAGAGCATTGTTGATTTGATTGGGATAGTCCGAACGCCCAGTCGCGAAGATCCGGCAGTGGGAGGCCGCCAATTGAGGAGGGACTTCCGGGTCTGGATTGGCCATCGCAAAGACGATGCGGTCAGCCGTCATCAGATCCAGATCTTCCGCTGTAACGACATTGCCGACGGATAAGCCAATGAAGACGTCGGCTCCCTTGAGTGCTTCTCGAAGTGAGCCCTGCGGACGGTCGTGAGTGATACAGGCGGCGAGATCCGTTCGGCAGGCCCGCAGCTGGTCGCCGTCTCCTCGTAAGACGATCCCTTGAGCGTCACATCCGATCAGATGCGAGAGGCCTGCCGCCAGCAACATTCTGCAGCAGGCAGTTCCGGCAGCCCCAAGACCGTTGACGACCACGCGGATGTCTTCAATCCGTTTTCCCGTGACGGTGAGTGCATTGGTCAATGCGGCAAGGAGCACCACGGCGGTGCCATGCTGGTCGTCATGCATAACCGGAATGTCCAGGGAGCTCTTTAAGCGGCGTTCGATCTCGAAACAGCGAGGTGAACTGATGTCTTCCAAGTTGATCGCGCCAAACCCTGGAGCAATAGCCTGAACCGTGCGAACGATCTCATCAGGATCTTGCGTATTCAAACAAATCGGCCAGGCGTCGATTCCCGCAAACTCCTTGAACAGCATGGCCTTGCCTTCCATCACGGGTAACGCGGCCTCCGGGCCAAGATTCCCCAGGCCCAGCACCGCAGATCCGTCGGTGACCACGGCGACCGTGTTGCTCTTGCTCGTAAAGGCATAGGCTTTGGTTTTATCCTTTGCGATGGCTTGCGAGACGCGGCCGACTCCCGGCGTATAGACCATCGACAAGAGGTTACGCGTCGTGATGGGGAACTTGCTGTGGACGTGAATCTTTCCGCCGAGATGCAGCAGAAATATTCGGTCTGAGGCGGACAGTACGGTGACGTCAGGCAGCGCCCCGACCCGTGCGAGTACTGTTTCTCCATGCGATTCATTCCGGACGTCGAAGGTCACATCTCGGACCATGCAGGTGGCCGTGGCAGAAACGATATCCACCGCACCTAAATTGGCTCCTTCCTCGGCCAGGATGGCGGCTACCCGTGCAAACATGCCCGGTGTATTGGCGAGTTGGAGGCGAACGGTCAGGCGATAGTTGGAGTAGGGCCCAATGTCGGTCATGGTTGGTCCTTCCTCAACAGCCTACCATAGGGGAGTTCGAGCCGGAAAATCCTGTGTGTATTATGTCATCACCTCGGCAGCAACAGGCCTACATTCCTGGTTGACAACGGGGCCAATTTTCGCTAACGTGCGCCCGTTTACCCTACTTGGATGGGTAGACAGCATCCTACACACTAACATTCAAAGGGGGTGACCTATTATGAAGAGCATCTTGATGGCAATCATGGCAGTGGCAGTGGCAGTGACGTTCAGCGCGCCTTCCTTCGCCGGTGAAGAGAAGAAGGACAAGAAGGATGAGAAGAAGGGCGGCCACGTCCTCGTGTACGGCGATGAGAAGAAGGACAAGAAGGACGAGAAGAAGGGCGGCCACGCTGGTACGTTCGGCGAGACCAAGGACGAGAAGAAGAAGGACGAGAAGGGCAAGTAATTACGGCATACGTCATTTGTCTGATCAGACAAGCCTGACTTGAACGATTCTGAAGAGGCCTGCAATCATAAGATTGCAGGCCTCTTTCTTTTCCACTTTATTGACCCCTCTCAGAGGCTGATGCTACCGTGAGCTATGAATAATCCATCTGACTCAGCCAAGGCGAATCGCCTCATTCACGAAACCAGTCCCTATCTCCTCCAGCATGCCGCGAACCCGGTCGACTGGTATCCCTGGGGACCGGAGGCCTTACAGGCATCAAAAACACAGAACCGGCCCATACTACTTTCGATCGGTTATTCTGCCTGTCACTGGTGTCACGTGATGGAACGGGAATCGTTCGAGAACGAGGCCATTGCCGCACTCATGAACCGGCACTTTATCTGTATCAAAGTCGATCGGGAGGAACGCCCCGATCTCGACGAGATCTACATGCAGGCCACGGTGACGATGAATCGTGGCCAGGGCGGATGGCCGATGACGGTCTTTCTGACGCCCGACCAGGAGCCATTTTTCGCAGGGACCTATTTCCCTCCCGATGATCGATGGGGCCGTCCAGGATTTCCCAGCCTGCTCAAGAAAATTGCAGAATCATGGGAGAAGGATGCCGCCGCTCTCACGAATCAAGCCCGTCAATTGACCGAACGGTTGAAGAAGGAACTCAAGGCGGTATCGCCCGTTTCCGTGAGTGCCTCCATACTGGATGACGCTGTGGCTCAATTCCGCGAGGTTTTCGACGAGCAACACGGCGGATTCGGCAATGCGCCAAAATTTCCACCCTCTGCAGGGCTCTCGTTACTCCTTCGTTGTTATCGACGAACAGGAGGGAGCCGAACGTTGCAGATGGTGACCCGCA
>JBDSKU010000246.1:0-4312 GCA_039916745.1 Nitrospiraceae bacterium | reverse complement strand
ACCGAAGGCCTGAAAATGGCGTTTGAGCGGATCAAGGACTTTGCCGGCCCACGCACGAAGCGGCTTCTGATCGTCGAGGACAATGAAATTGAGCGGCAATCTATTGTCGAGCTGCTCGGCTATGAAGACATCGAGGTTCTGGCGGTCTCCACCGGTGGCGAGGCACTGGAGGCGATGCTCGCCAAGCCGGTCGACTGCGTCGTACTCGACCTGCGCCTGCCTGACATGACCGGCTTTGAACTGCTAGACAAGTTGCACGGGGAACCAGCTCTCCGGGACGTGCCAGTGGTCGTCTTCACCGGCAAGGAACTATCCGCTGAGGAGCAGACGCGGCTGGAGGCGATGGCGAAGAGCATCGTGCTCAAAGACGTGCAGTCACCCGAGCGTCTGCTGGACGAAACCGCCCTCTTCCTCCATCGCGTGGTGACCGGCCTGCCTGAGGACAAACAGAGAATGCTCGATCGACTCCACGTTTCCAACGAATTCTTGCGCGGCCGCAAAATCCTCGTCGTCGATGACGACGCGCGCAACATCTTCGCCCTGACCTCCCTGCTGGAGAACCAGGAGATTGAGGTGGTCAGAGCAACCAATGGCCGGAGCGCCATCGACCTCCTCCGAAGAACCCCCGACCTCAGCATGGTGCTCATGGACATCATGATGCCGGAAATGGATGGCTACGAGACGATGCGCGAAATTCGCAAGGCCCCGGAATTCCGCACCATCCCGATCCTCGCACTCACGGCCAAAGCGATGAAGGGTGACCGCGAAAAGTGCCTCAATGCCGGCGCGAGCGATTATATCGCCAAGCCGGTCAATACGGACCAGCTCCTGTCGCTCATGCGGGTGTGGCTGTGCCGATGAACGAGAGCAAAAAACAAAAGGGGCACCCCATGAAAATCGGCACCATTCCGGCAGCGACCGGCGGCCCCATTAACATTCTGATCGTGGACGATGAACCGAAAAATCTGACCGTGCTCGAAACCGTCCTCGACGACCCGGGCTACCGGCTCGTCCGGGCCGAATCTGCCGACCAGGCCCTGCTCGCACTCGTCGATGAGGAATTCGCCCTCCTCATCCTGGACATCCAGATGCCCGGCATGTCCGGCTTCGAGCTGGCTCATATGGTCAAGGAGCGCAAGAAGTCCGCCCTGGTGCCGATCATCTTCCTCACCGCGTACTATAACGAAGACCAGCACGTGCTCGAAGGCTATGGCACAGGGGCCGTGGACTACCTGCACAAGCCGGTGAACGCGTCCATCCTCCGCTCGAAGGTCGCCGTCTTCGCCGAACTCTACCGCAAGAACCGCGAATGCGGGATCGCGAATCGCGCCTTGCTCGCGGAAGTCACCGAGCGTTGCCGGGTCGAGGAGCAACTGCGCGAACTGAATGAATCGCTCGAGCAGCGCGTGACTGAACGCACGGCGGCGCTGGTGACAACCAGCGCCGCCTTGAACGCGACCGGCGAGCGATACCGGTCGCTATTCGACAGCAGCCTTGACGCGATCTTTACCTTGGGGGCCGACGAACGTTTCGGGACGGCTAATCCTGCTGCGCTGCGGCTCACGGGCCGCACGCTCGAAGAGCTGAAGACCATCCGCCTGCTGGACCTGTGCGTGCCCGGCCAGCGAGAAGCTGTGGAGAAGGGCTTCCTTGCCGTCTTGGGCGGCCAGAGCTTGACGCTGGACACCACCGTCATCACCACCACCGGCGAGCGGCGCGATCTCTTCATCAGCGCCTCGCCGGCAGTCGTGGACGGCGAGGTGGTCGGCATGTCGTGCATCGCCCGCGACATCACTGAGCGCAAACAAGCCCAAGAGGCGGTGCGACAGAGTGAAGCGCGACTGAGCGGGATTATTTCATCGGCCATCGACGCCATCATCACGATCGATGAGGCTCAGCGCGTGACAGACTTCAACCATTCCGCGGAGCAGATGTTCGGGTGGGCGGCGGCGGATGCTATCGGGCAGCCGATCGACCGCTTCATTCCTGCGCGGTCGTGGGCCATGCACGAGCGCCACATCGAGTGGCCCAGCCCCACGCCCTTCCAGAGTCAACAAGTGGGGGCGTCGGGCACTATTTATGGCCGGCGCGCCAACGGCCAAGATTTTCCCATCGAGGCTGCCATCTCGGAATTGCAGATCCACGAGGGGAAGTGTTACACCGTGATCTTGCGGGACATGACCGAGCGCGTACGACAGGAAGAGGCGCTGCGCCTGAGCGAAGCGCGTTATCGGGATCTGATCCATGCGCTCCCCGCTGCCGTTTACACCTGCGATGCGCGGGGCCATGTCACGCTTTACAACCAGGCCGCGATCGCCTTGTGGGGGCGCGAACCGGAAGCCGGGAAGGACCTCTGGTGCGGATCGTGGAAGATCTATCGCCCCGACGGCGCATCGCTGCCCTTGGACGAATGTCCGATGGCGGTGACCTTGCGCGAAGGCCGTGCGATTCGCGGTGAAGAGATCGTCATCGAGCGGCCCGACGGCACGAGACGCCATGTGCTGCCGCACCCCGAGCCGATTCGGGACGCAACGGGAACGGTCGCCGGCGCCGTCAACATGCTGGTGGACATCACCGACCGCAAGCAGGGGGAGGAGGCGTTACGCCTCAGCGAGGAACGCTTTCGCACCCTGTTCGAGACGGCTCCTATGGCGTTATTCGTATGCGATCAGCATGCGGTGATTCAGCAGTACAACCGTCGCGCCGTGGAAATCTGGGGGAGAGAGCCACAATGCGGGGTTGAGCAACATTGCGGCTCTATGAAATTATGGCTGACTGATGACACGCAGTTGCCTCATGCTCAGAGTCCGATGGTGGAAGTGCTACGAACCGGCAATCCCGCATCCAACATAGAAGTGTTCATCGAACGGCCAGATGGTTCTCGCGTGCCGGTGCTCGTGAATTTTGCCGCGCTGAAGAGCGCGCAGGGAGGAATCATCGGCGCCATTACCTCCTTCATAGACCTCACTGAGCAGAGGAAGGCACAAGAGTCGCTACGGCGCAGTGAACGGGAGCTTTCCGACTTGTTCGAACATGCCAGCATCGGCATCCATTGGGTCGGGCCGGACGGCATCATCATGCGCGTGAACCAAGCCGAGCTGGATCTGCTCGGTCATGGCCGCGAGGAATATGTGGGCCATCACATCGCTGAGTTTCACGTCGATCAACCCGTCATTCAGGACATCCTCCACCGCCTGACGTGCGGCGAGACATTGCACGAATACCCGGCAAAGCTCCGGTGCAAAGACGGCTCGATCCGGGACGTGCTCATCAACTCCAATGTCTTGTTCGAAGACGGCATGTTTATCCACACCCGCTGTTTTACCCGTGACATCACTGAGCGCAAGCAGGCCCAAGATGTGCTGCGGCAACGCGAGCAGGCCTTGACGGCATCCAACGACGCCTTGAAGAAACAGACGATGGCGCTAGCCGAATCGAACAAGGAGCTGGAAGGGTTTTCCTACTCGGTGTCGCACGACCTGCGGGCGCCGTTGCGCACCATCGACGCCTTCACGCGCATCGTGGAGGAAGAGCATGGCCCTCACTTGAATGCCGAGGCCCATCGCTGCCTGACGATTGTCCGCACGGCCGCCGCTCAGGCGGGCGAGTTGATCGACGACCTGCTGGAATTTTCCCGACTAGGCAGGCAAGGCATGCATGTCCGCGTCGTGATGATGGCGGGCCTGGCGCGGGAGGCGGGGGACGATTTGAGGATCGTGCAGGAAGATCGGAAGATCGACCTGGTCATTGCGGACCTGCCACCCTGCCGGGGAGACCACCGGCTGCTGAAAGTCGTGTGGACTAATTTGCTTTCGAACGCGTTCAAGTATACGAAGAACCGGAGGGAGGCCCGGATCGAAGTCGGATGGGTGCAGGATGATCCAAGCGCCGAAAACGTCACCTACTACGTCAAGGACGACGGGGTCGGGTTCGACATGAAATATGTGGGAAAGTTGTTCGGCGTCTTTCAACGATTGCATCGGAAGGAAGACTTCGAAGGTACGGGAGTCGGGCTGGCCATCGTACAGCGCATCGTCCAGCGGCATGGAGGACGTATCTGGGCTGACGGGACGGTCGACGGCGGTGCGACATTCTTTTTCTCGCTACGAAAGGCCGCGGAATAATGAACGGGATGGAGATATTATTGATCGAAGATAATCCCCAAGATGTGGAACTCACGTTGCGGGCGTTTCAAAAATATCAGTTGTCGAACAAGATTCATGTGGTGCGGGACGGCGAGGAGGCATTGGAATGTCTCTTCAGCACAGGGCGATACGTCGATCGGCCCTTTTCCTCGCAGACCCGGTTGATT
>JBDSKU010000245.1:0-7874 GCA_039916745.1 Nitrospiraceae bacterium | reverse complement strand
TTGCATAACTTTTCCTCGGACGCAGTGTGCTTGCTGACCAACCGTTCAATGGCGTGTGATGAATCCATAACAGAAACCTGAGTGAGGTGAGACATGCAGAACGTACGACTATCAGTTTCATGGGTGATCGCAGGCATGAGCCTTGGCGCATTAGGACTCCTGCTGCTCATGGGGCAGCCGTTTGCGGCGAAGGCGCAGGAGCCGAAACAGTTTCAGTACAGAATCGTCGAGGTGCTTCCAGACACCCAGAACATGCAAACCAAGTTGAACGAGTTTGGGTCAAACGGGTGGGAACTGGTGGCGGTCTCGATGGGGAATATGACGGAGCCGAGGTTGATCTTTAAGAAGTGAGGGGATTAGGAGCAGCCAGCCGTCCTTCTTGCTCGCAGAGCGCGCACGATCAGAATGTGCTCGCTCGATGCGCGCAGTGAAGCCCGGCCTGGCGACTCCCGATGAAATATGAGGTGGTGGATAGGACCATCGGGAAGAGTTTCGTGCCACGGCAACTGATACACAATCAGCGTGCCAAACTTTTTTAACCCAGAGTGCAGGGATATAATCACAACCTAGATCCATGTCGGCAATATGATATGCCGTTTCCAAATCAAAACTTTTTCCTCTATCTCAACATCGACTTTCTGCCCGCCGCCTGGTCAGCCTACCGAGGCCAACTAATTACTGTTTCAACCTTTGGCACGGAAGAGTTTCGTCCCCTCAGTTACTGGCCGCTTGGACTTTTGAAGGACCGCCGCATTCTTCGCTTTCAGAAAGAGCTGGAACTGGAACGCATTAGGCGTGAGTTCTATTCTGCCCAGGTATCTCGCCTTCACGGCATCTACATGTGGGGAGATGCGCAAACAGCCAGACGGGGAGAAAGATGGAGAGAGACTGAGGGAAATCACTTTCATGCCGACTACCTAGTGGAAGTAAGCTTCACGTACCGACGGCTCAGTCGAGTGGATACAAATTGGATTGACAAATATCTTCTGCCGGACTCTGTTTCTTTCGACAGAAATGACGTTGCTTGGATGCATAGTTATTGGAGAGGCGAGCCTTGTCCCGACTCCGATCCCCTTTGGGAGTACATAGCTGAGGGCCGCGGGGTCATATACGGTACGACTCTCCGAATGCAGGCATACGAGAAGGTTAAATGCATGGCACCAGAGTCGCTTGGCCAGTTGGAGTTAGGGCGTATAGCAGTTGAGTTGAAAAGCGATCTTTATCATTCCGCTCCTTTCATTCGACAGATCGCTCAGACCCAGTTCAGAGTGGACTTCTTTCTAGACGCACGTGATCAAAACGATGATTTCATGAAAAAAGCTGGGCATTATATAGATCAGTTAGCCAGAACTGACTCATCTAAAATTAATTGGAACGCACTCAATCTCCTTCGTGGAGATACCCGTCTTCCCGATCTCCGCTCTATGGGATTTGCATTCGACTGCCAGGAATTCTCCACAGATGAACGTACATTAATCGAAAGCGTCGTATCGCCGCACGATGGTTCGATTTGGTATGGAATGACCGAACTGACTGATGTCAACCTGGTGCCAAACATACCCCATTCCTAACAATTCACACCCATGTTGAGTCATACCTCTTTCTCACTACTTGCTGGGGATTACGCGTGCTGGGTATTCTGAGTTGAGCGTTCTGCAGGATTCTTAATCAGCGGGCGTAACTTCACCCCCTCTCTAACCCATTCGATCTCACACGTGCGGAGCGATTACTCCCAAGCCTTATAGCCCTTCACCTTCATATAGTCCTGGATCAACCAGGTTCGGCGGGCATCCGTGCACCGGTCTTGAACTTATGAATAATTAAAGGTGCCGAAGCCCCAATATTCGCAGCCAACAGAGGATTTCCCTCTATACCATATGCGTACGCGAGCCCTCCCCCGACGCATGCAACAAGGAACCGCACGACCCAAAATTGAATCTTTTTATATTTTGCAGGCACATCGTCAGCTCCATCCCATGACTCGTGCAGCACAATAATTTCGACTGCCATGCTGCCTGCGAATCCCCACAAACATTGCGGAGGCAAGCCAAATACCAAAGGTTCCATGTTCACTCCTTTGACGTTTTCCAACGTCGTTCTTCCCCAACCTTGACCAGGCCGAGAAGATTGGATGTGCGATTTTTACGGCGTTTAATCAGACGCCCTTATCTGGCTCCATCAATGATGTCTCGCATGATCTTCCTTGCTTCCTCCACCTCCTTCACCGCTTCGTCAGCAGCGCTTTCAATAGCTTTGAGCAATTTAGGTAGCTGCCGTACAGCCTTCATACGTATATCTCTTGATGCTTGGCCCAACGGACTGAACTGGGCTGATTCAGGATCAATGTCATTCTCATAGGCAACTGTTAGGCACCAGTTACCAGTAGCTTTAGAATATCCAAGCGACGTCGTGGATTCGACCCCGTGCTTTTCATCGACTTCTTTTTCCAGTGGCGGGCGCACCCAAGCTGTGACGCCTAGACGGAACGAGGCGAGCTTGGCCTCAAAGGCTTTAATCGCTTCATTGAGGCCATCTGATTCTTTGTTGAGAGACTCGGAAAGGTTCTGCAGGCGAGAGAAATCCATAGGCATGGTTTACAACCTCCTCAAATCAGAGTTATTAATTGCCCCAGATCAAGGGCGCTTCACAAACGACCTACCCGTCACAGGCAAGCCATCAATTAAATATTATCACGAGAGTTACCGCTCTCAAACATCAATTTTTTGATTCGTGCAAAAAATAGGGCGAGTACGTGGCAGTTAAACGGCACGTGTATGGATCACTCGACCTCTGGCAGCTCTCCGTACACCGACTCCACCACACTTTTCATTTCTGCGTCGGAGGCGAGGAGATTGTAGATTTCTTCGTCGGCTTCCTGTATGGACTTCAGGTCGAGCATCGTTCCTGGCGGAAGGCCTTCGCCTTTGCCGAGCTTGCCTTTCACGGCATAGAAAATCAAGCGGGGTTTTCGAGCGAGAGGTCGAAAGATGAAAAAGTGTCAGGAGTCATTTCTCGGTAGTAGATAGCGCTTTCAAAGCAGGAGCAGGATGTCGCGTTCCTGAACGCAAGGCGTTACCAGGCTGTGCTATCTGACTAAGACCCGCCTCATCAATCGTTCAAACCTGTGCCTCCAGTAGGCCCCTGCCTTCAGCTAGCATGTGTCTAGAGAGCGTTTGCGCGGGGTTAGGGAGGGCATCCCTCTTGCTGATCTCCCCTTGGCTTCCATTTTCGTTGGAGCGCTTTTTATGAAAAGGGGGATCCGATGGCACCAGTGTTGGAACTCGATCGGCAGACAGCTTCGTTTGTGCGGCAGCTTGAGGAACAGAGGAAGCTCGAAAAGACATTGTTGGTCGAACGGGTTCGTGGAACGAAGGAAGGGCTTGAGTCGGTCTTCAGCGACATCAAGAGCCGTGTGGCGGTGCTGGAGAGGCTGAACGGGTTGGCGAGCGCGACCTGCATTGCGCCGATCGGCTGGAGCAAGCTGATCTTTACCGGAATGGATAGTGTCTCAGCGCCGAACACCATCGGATTTTGCGATCGGGATGAAACGCTATGCAGGCTCGATCAGATTAAATACCTCGAAGACACGCACTATCTCCGTCTCGCTGCGAATCCCCATTACGTGGAGCAGGTGCTCCCGAATAAATCGCTTCAGGCTCGCGTCGGCGCAAATCCTTCGTTCTGGGATACGTTCGGCTATGTCCATGCTGGTTATCAGACCCAGTTGCAGATTCCCGCTTCGTTGGAACCGACGACGGTGTCGATCATGTCGCGGGTGAACACCCTGTTTAATTGGGTTGAAAGTAACGCGGTCGGAGACGAGTGGTATGCCCATGTGTCGGCCACTGCGCGACTGTGGGTGGCCTACGATGGCGAGTTTCGCCAGGCGCCGCCCGCCCGGTTCGTCAATCTGTCAGCCTCGCCGACACAGTTGCTGACGCATCAAGACATTGCGTCATGCGCGCCGAGCGCGGCCCTCACGATGCAAGTCTCCGCCTCAGCCGGCAGCGGCACGACGATCAACGTGTACGAATCTATCGAGCTCGTCGCGACCACGCCGAACGGCCATGCCTATTTGGACGGCATATTTTCCTGGGAGCCTCTGGCGGTTCAACTCAGGGAAGGGTGAAGATATTTACTGTGGAGGTGGGTATCGCCCGCATAGTCATCGCATCGGAGAATCTTGACTCTCTTTATGGTGAGGCCTAGACTTTGGGCGAAGGATACAAGGACGTACATGTCGACCGCAAAGAAACAGGCACTGGAGATGGTGAAGAAGTTGCCGGAGAAGGCGACGTGGGATGACATCATGTACGAAATCTACGTCCGGAAGAAGATTGCGGCCGGCATTCTGGCCGCCGATGAAGGGCGGATCGTCCCGCACGAAACTGTGAAGAAGCGTTTCATCAAAAAATGACCCGCCTCGAGAGGACCGAGCCCGCCGTCGCCGACCTCGAAAATATCCAAGATTACATCGCGAGAGACTCCGCTGAGTATGCCGATGCTCTGCTCGAACGGCTCATTCTGTCTGTCGACCAGCTCGAGTCGTTTCCTGAAAGCGGTCGGCGCGTGCCGGAATCTTCAGATCCAAAGGTTCGGGAGCTACTCGTCGAAGGTTATCGCGTGATGTATCGGGTGAAGAAGGGGACGGTCCAGATCCTCGCGGTGACTCATGGCGCGCGGAATCTTGCCGAGATGAAGCCACGGCCATGGGCCAAGCGATGAGCGCGCGCTATTTGGAAGAGTAGAGCGTCTCGGCAATGACGTTGGTGTTGAAGAGCATCATGTCGAGGCGCGTATAGACCGCGTGGCCGAAGTAATGGTCGCGCACATTCGTCGAGCCGGTGGAATCTTTGTAGTCGGCGAGAATCCCCAGTCCTTCACTCGGGATACGGACGGCACGGCGGGCACATTCGAGCCATCGTTCGAATCCATCAAGCGGCTCCACGAGTTCCCACAGGGCCTTATTGGCCGCTTTGGCTGCTTCGGTCGTCGGCACGGCGTCGCTGCTGGCCACGGCCAGTTCCTGGACATAATCTCCGCCCCAGGCGATCGGCATTTCCATCGTGATCTGCGGCAACTCCATCTTCGCGAGCCAGGTCTTTCCATCGGTCCGAAGATTTCGATGGTTGACGATGTGCAGAAGTTTACCCAATCCTGACGGATCCCACCCGTAACGTACCGGCATGCCGAATGTGACGACGTCCAGCGTTGCCCCATTGAGCAGGGTGCCATTCGCCAACAACGGAGTGATTCGTTGGATCGTCGAGGTGAGGTCCGGTCGATTGACTTGTGAGGCATAAGCCGACAGGAGGTCGAGCAGCCGCGTCCGGCTGCTGGTCGCGGTGACACATAAGAGGTTCGAGATGAGTGCGAGGACGAGTCCGGCCTGCCCATGCGCCTCGACAAGGATTCGATCTCCTTGGCCCAGCTTGTGGGTTTCGATCCAATCGCGCAGGCGTCCAAGCAGCGAGATAGCCGCCATGGCACGGCCCAGGTGATGGTGCTCACAGGCCCAGAGTTCTCGGATGCAAGAGATCGGACGATCCAGGCCTCGTTTGAGCGACTGTTTCATCAGCTCCACGTAGACGTTTGTGAAATTTCCGGCATCTCCAAGCTGCTCGTCGAGGAGCCTCTTGGTGGCGTCATCATTTGCGAGCGGTGGTTTCAATCCTCCGGAAAGTGAGGAGATGCCATTGCTGCCGTCGCGGAGCAGCGCTAAGAGGGAATCGAGGCCTGTTACACCGCGTGAGTACCCCCGTTTGAGCCCGCCCAATTCATCCAGCCGTTGAGCCCCGAAGAGGTCGGTGCCCATGATGGAGCCGTGGAGCAACACGATGAGGCGGACACCAGCCTGGGAGAGCTGCTTGCCTGCAAGGGCCATCGCCTCCTGTCCGGATGGCGATTCTGAGAGGGCGGTCGGGGTGACCTCACGAACAGAGAGGCGCTCGCCAGGATTTTTCCGGGACATTTCGTCGTGCTGGAAACTGTTTTCAATCGGCATGGGGAGTTACATACCCGATGTGGGCCGCAGACTGCAACGGAAGATCGGCAGGATGCTGAAAAAGCCCGCCAGCATCGTTCTCGCTTCGCTCAGAGGCTCAACGTACCACAAGGGTACGCCTTCACCTCTTTGCTTGCTGCGGCCTTGCTGGACGGCCTTTTTGAGCATCCTGCGAGGGCCACATCTTGCCTCAGAAGCGTAGGCTATCGAGATTATGCTGCGCCGGTTTATCGACCGGCTGTCGGAGTGGGTTCGCTATGGTTTGGGGCTGGCTTAGGCTGAACCTGGCTCTTGGGCATGATGGCGGTCGCGCTGCAGATTTTACCCTCTTCGTCGATCTGGCGGTCCACGATCTTTACGCCTTGGAGATATTCCTGGACGATTTCTTCCCTGGTCAGTTCGATGTCCTGTTCGGTTTCTCGACCGGTCCGATCGCGCACCCGGTCGACCATGTGTTCCTTGACCATCACACGAATTTGTTTCGCAAGATCGCTCCGCGCCGACAGTTCGGATACTCGTTGGCAGACGATCTTGCCTTTACTGAGGTCTCCCTGGCCTTTTCCGATGAAGTACTGTTCTTCGGAGTAATGACCATCGCGTTCTGAGACGCTGCTCCTGCTGCCTGCTTGCTGGCTCGTTGTACTGCTTCGCTCGGCCTGCTGCAGTTGTTGGAATGACTGCTCGGCATGGTGGCTGACCGGTGGCGGTCCGTTGCCTGACTCAGCCGAGGTCAGACTCGATTGTCCGAAGCATGTGATGGCCACCAAGCTGCAATAGAATGGGGCGAAGGTTATTCTGTTCTGCACGAGTTACTTTCCTTTCCCTCTGCCTCCCCCGCCTCCCCGTCCGCCCCCTCCTCCGTGACCTCCGCCTCCCTGTGGGCGCGGCGCAATCTGATAGGGGGTTCGTGGGATCTGGTGCGAAGTCGGCGGATGGATCTGGTTGATGGTCGGAGACAGGCGATTGGCCATGGGTGGCTGGCTTGCTTGCGGCTGGTGCTGTAAGAATTGTTGGAGCGCGCGTGCCGATCTGGAGTTCGGTGGTGCGTTGTTTGATGGCGGCAGGAAGGGATTGATCTGGTGGATGTCCGTCAGGGTTCGTGAGCCTGGCTGATGCGATGGCTGACCTGACTGGGGTTGATTGCCAATCTGCGGCGGCCCCGTCGGTGTATTGTGAGAAATTTCATTGAGTGTTCGCGGGGTCGTCTGAGACCCAGGCCCCGGCACGATCTGATAACTCGGCATGGTTGGCGGTCTCATGCCCGGTGCAGGGGGGGACGGCGGCTGTGGCGGCGTCGGCGGCTGTTTCGTCGCAAATACTTGTTGTGCCGCGAGGACATGGGGGCTGGTGGGATATAAACCCTGTGCGACGTTCAGGAGTGCGTGAGTCTGAGCCATCCCCACCCAGGGGGAGGGATAGACAGCTGGAGAGACGAGCACCCAATCCGTCCAGGCTTGCGAGACCATGGCGTTGGATTGTACCCGATTCAGGATCTCTTGGCGTTGCTGAGAGGCCTGCTGTGTCTGCTCTGCGGTCGAGGCATTCGACAATGCCTGGTTCGCTGCATCGAGCTCCTGCTGTAGTTGCTCATTTTCCTGCTGCAGCGCGACGAGCTGATGCCGGGCATCCTCGTTCTCCCGCAAGGCAGCAATGGCATTGCTGACTTCTTCCGTATCGATCTGGGCCACCAGATCCGTTCTGACCACAATGGTGTCTCCGTCGAGCATCGTGTTGGTGTTTTGCTCCAGGATAAGGACGAGACAGGCGGTATAGGTTCGAATTTCGTCTTTCGTTATATCCAGACCGTCCACAACCGTGATGCTTTCGAGGTAAACGGCGACTTGCTCCAGGGCCGCCCGTTTGGCTGCTT
>JBDSKU010000244.1:0-7211 GCA_039916745.1 Nitrospiraceae bacterium | reverse complement strand
TATGCGATGAAAGCCAACTACACAACGAGCGATAAGTTCTTGTCGGCCTCGCTGGCCATGATTACAGGCGAAGAGACGACGGCGGTTGCGGCGAAGACGGAGCAGCGGACTCGTTTTAGCGCCATCCTCTCCGTCCATCCGACCGACGATCTGGAATATGTGTTCCACCATCATTATGCCTATCAGGAAGATGGGAAAGTCGGTGGAGGCACTGCGCGTTGGTATGGCATCGATCAGTACCTCTATTATCGGCTCCATCAAAAAGTGAAGGCTGGTCTCCGGTTCGAGAGGTTCCGGGATGAAGCCGGTACGCGAGTCGGTTCCTCTCTCGATTGTGCGATGCGATCGCCCACGCATTAGGCTGGCGCCTCTCCCTCAAGGGAGTCCTGCAACGTTGACCTTCGTGCCGAGACTGGCTGACGACGTGATCCCCACGTTGAATCCCGATGCACACAAACAGAAACGCCATAGAGACAATCGTATATGTTCGCACGAGAAAAAGACGCAGTGGCTTGGGGTGCTCATGTGTAAGAGGCGGTTTTCCTTCCACCAGCTCATGTCGGTCCGAGGCACGCCCACTGGTTTCCCTATACGCCGCCTTTATTTCTATTCATAACTTGAGTGAAACACTCAGGACAGTAGGTATGCGTGAGTAGGCAAGCGGCCGGATTTACATCATGTGTTTTTCGATACATCCGCTGCGTGACCCAGCGCTTGCTATCGGGAGCAGCTCCTGTATCGTCCCGGAAAAGTCCACAGACACAACAGACGGGGAGTATCGACGTCTCTCTTTTGGAAGCGGAAAGCGCTTCATGCGTTATCTGCGCATACATAGTTTCTGTAGACATACGTTATCCTCCTTTTTCCTGGTTCAATTACCAGGGATCAGCAGCGGCGAGGTGCGGATCTTGATCATGGGGTTACTGTAAGACCAGGCCATGGTTGCTGGAACTAGGAGATCACCTAGTCCCACAAAATAGCCTGCGGGGGTAACATGTGGGTAGATAGATGGCGGAAGCACAATGCTTGACCGCCGGAAGTTCAGAAGTTCAATGGTTTACTTGTCGGGAACTCAGGATGCGAACAGACAGAAACAAAGTGTGGGTCCAGCACGGCCCCAGCGAATTAGGAAAGGCGACAGCGTATACTACTGCAGGTTCGACTCGCTCCAGTCATAGCAATAGCGTCTTTCTGCATCCTGAGCTAATTGTTTTGGCTGAGCGCCTCCGATCACTGAGAGGCACAGGTATGAAGTAGGTGGACCTTTAAGCCTTCTCATGGAAGTCATATAAAGGAACGGGGATCAGGTGTTGCAATCATGCAGGGGCTCCACAATTCTTGTAATGTGCAGGCTGACGTTCGTGTAAATCAGGGGAGAACGGACCTCTACCCTCGCTATTTTAATAAAGCCTCAAGAGGACTGAGAGCGAACTATTATGACAGAAGCTGGCAGGCCCCGTTCGGATACGTCTTCTATCCTTGAGACAGAGTTTTTCGAGAGTGAATGTATTCATCGTGAAATCCGTTCGTTGGTCTTGCAAAAAGATTATCCTTGCGTTGCAGCTATTCAGTCGGTGGTACGCCATGACTATATGGTTCGAGCGTATGGTCAATTTGGTCACGGGACTCACTGGCAGAACTTGCGCGCCGACCTGCTCCAGTACTTAGAATTTCAGCGTGTAACTCAATCTCGTTATGTGAGCTTTTGGGCCGTTTTTTCCGCCGACGATCAAGCTCCCGATAGCGCAATCGATTTTGAAGCAAACCTCTGGCGCGAACTTTCATTGCTGTCTTCGGAAGAGGAACGATCGGTCGATTGGGGTAAAATCAATTCATCCGATCCTAACGATCCCTCATTTTGCCTAAGCCTTAACGGCGAGAAACTCTTTGTGGTCGGGCTACATCCACACAGCTCGCGTGTAGCCAGACGATTCTCGCGCCCAGCCATGGTGTTTAACGCATTTTCGCAATTTGAACAATTTGTAAAAGAGGGGACCTACACGGCCTTGGTCAATACCATTCGCCAGCGCGATGTGAAGTTCCAAGGGTCGATCAATCCCATGGTGCTTGCGCATGGGGATATGTGGGAGTCGATTCAATACTCAGGGCATGAAAATCCAGACTCCTGGAAATGCCCATTTCATTTTATGAAACAACAGAATAAACCTCTTTGAAGCCGACTTGCATTCACGCTCAATCCGGAACCAGCTTTCGGCTTCGCACGCGTGAGGTACTCACGGTGCGGTCACCCACCGGAGCGCAAGTCGCCGATTTGTTTTGTTTCTCATCCGAGCGGCCGCTGGATGCGCTTTCATCGGGTCGAAGCATCGATTACAACGAGACCGTGCTGTTTACCAAAGGCCACACCCTATTTTCCAATGCAGGGGTGCCGTTACTTGAGATCATCGAGGATTCGTGCGGTCGACACGATTTTCTGGTGACTCCGTGCAGCCTGCAGATGTTTCGGATGCTCTCGCACACTCAGGATTATCATCCGAGCTGTCATGAGAATTTGTGCCGTGCCTTTGCTCGGTTTGATCGGCTGCCCGAATTGATCTCGACCACGTTTAATATCTTCATGAATTATGAAATTGACCAGAGCGGGAGAATCCATCTGCGTCGTCCCCTCAATAAGCCGGGGGATTGTGTTGTCTTTCGCGCGCTCGAAGAGGTAATTGTCGGACTCACTGCATGCGCCGACCCGGCCACCAATGGCGGCTCTTGCAAGCCGATCGAATATGTTATCTCCGATGCTGAAACGGGTGTGTCGAGAGGAAGCATGTCGTGAGCGATATGCGCGGTCTCTGTGAGCAATTGGGTTGAGCCATT
This sequence comes from Nitrospiraceae bacterium, assembly GCA_039916745.1. GTDB lineage: Bacteria > Nitrospirota > Nitrospiria > Nitrospirales > Nitrospiraceae > Palsa-1315. The sequence continues at coordinate 4,382 of JBDSKU010000244.1, read as the reverse complement.
TTTATGGCATCGCAGTCATTGTCTCTTTGCATGGGAGGAGTCAAGCTGTCCTGGAGGGCATCCTCTTTCGCCCGATGTTCCGGAGTTCGGGTGGTAGGCAGGCGCGCCAACCAAGCCTTCGTTATCATCACAAGATCTCGATGCTCCCCCAGTACTGTCTGGCCGATGGGTGCTCGTTGTTCTTGCAGGTTTTTGCGCAAAGGCACGGCCAAGCGTTCTCATAAGTAATCAGGTCTTTAGAAGACTAAGCTGTTTTGATTAGCTTAGCATCGCTTCATTGGCGGAGAAAGGCCCTGATCATGAATTGCACGTCATTCCATAGCGGAGAGGTTCGAAATGGCCGGCCCGTTGACCACTTTCCCTGACTGGTCGAATCGCGATCCGTGGCAAGGGCAGTCCCATGTTTGCTCTGAATGGTTCCACGCCACAATGCCTCCCAAATGAGGACATACTGCTGATCTTTCGTGCAACTGTCCTGCTTTATCGCAATATACGGCGACCTTTTGCAGGCCGCGACGGATAACGGCGCCGGAGCCTGGGGGGATTAACAGATCTTCCTGTACGTCCCCTGGAGTGACCCAATCAGCATACTGCGCGGCCATATTGAGCGTTTCCTTGGCAAAGGTGTTCAGCGCGCCGAGCGTCTTGCGGGATGGCTCATACAACGTAGCCCAGGCATGTTTGCGACCTTGGATGAGGTCGGTGAGTAACATGCCTGCAATGGTTCCGTGCGTCATGCCGTTGCCGGAATCGCCGGTCGCGATGTAGACGTTCGGCGTATCCATCGGATTTCGACCGATAAAGGCCAGGCCATCGACTGGCTGCATGACTTGTCCGGACCACCGGAATTCGATGTCCGTCATCATTGGAAAGCGGGCTCGTGCCCATTCCTCCAACTTCGCATAGCGGGCTTCTGCATCATCTGCCTGCCCAGTCTTATGATCCTCGCCACCCACGATTAATACATCGCTCGCAACCGATGCTGAACGGGTCAGACGCACATAGTGGTAGGGATTCGGCGTGTCCCAATAGAGTCCTTTGCTGATCGAGCCGGCCGGCACGGTCGCTCCAATCACGTAGGTCCGATACGCGGCTTGTTTGGTATGAATGGCCAAAAGATCATTGACGGGTGTATTGGTTGCCACGACCACCGCCTCTGACGTTACCGTCAGCCCGTCCCGGGTTTCGATGCGGGCCGATTCGCCTCCTTCGATTTTTACCGCATGCGTCTCCGTATAAATGCGCCCCCCATCCCTGATGATGGCCCGGGCGACCGCCGCTAAATATTTCAAGGGATGAAATTGCGCTTGCCGGGGAAAGCACAATGTCCGGCCTGTATCGAACGACGTGACGGGCGCACGCGCCACCATATGGACGTCGGTGAGGCCGGCGCGCTGTGCTGCGGCCATTTCTTTATCGAGGATGTCGGAGGATTCTCCCTCCGGCACGAAAAGGTATCCATTCAGACGCTCAAAGTCACAATCGATCTTTTCTTCGCGGACGATTCGTTCAATTTGGCTGATGGCTGCCGAGTGGCTTTCGGCCGCCAGCCGTGCCCCTTGTTCTCCATGCCACCGCTCCAGATCCGCATAGCGGTCATCCAATGCAGTCACGAGGTGGGCCGTGGTCCGTTCGGTTTCACCGGACACAATCGGGCCATCGTCCAACACAATGACAGATTTTCCGGCGCGTCCTAACAAATACGCGGTGGTCAATCCGGCGATGCCTGCTCCTACGATACAGACGTGAGCCTGTTCATTCGTGAGCAGCCGTGAAAAACTGGGCAACGTGGCGGTTGCCATCCAGACCGACAGGCTTTGACCTGCGTGGTTGTTCATGCGGCTTTCTCCCATGTCACCCGGACGGATGTACGTCGCCCCCACGAGGGAAATGTGTGTAGCGGCCCTTATAATCTCGCCTTGCTCTCACGCATGCCCTCACGACTGCCGCCGGAGTAGACTGCGGTCAGGGTCACCGACTTTCGCACGAACATCGTTTCCGGTCTGTGCAAATCGATACACTTTGATGGGGAGAGGTCGCATCAAACCTCTCGGTTTTGCGTGGTCTGCGGCGTACTGCGGGTACACCTCAACTATGGATGGTCGGTCGGCTCCAGCGCGGCTGTGGCGAACTCTGATAGGGTAGATGGGACCGGAAACATTTCGTCACGCACGATCTTTCCGATCATCACTGTGCCACCTGTCGGAAGGAGAGAAATATGATTATTCCGCCGCATGGCCAAACCGCGGTGAGGCCACTCACATTCTTCGATCATTTCGATCGTGTGGCGAAGCAGACTGAAAACCTCACGGGCCATCCCCTCTCGTTCGGCGCGGCCGCCTGCTTCATTGCCATCTGGGCGATGACCGGCCCGCTCTTCGATTATAGTGAGATCTGGAAATTTACCCTTGTTGCCGTGACTTCCATTGTGACCTTTCTGATGGTGTTCTTGATTCAAAACACTCAGAGCCGTACTCGTGCCGCGCTTCAATTAAAACTCGATGAATTGATCCGCTCCACGAGTGGGGCACACAACGTCATGCTGACGCTGGAAGATCTGTCGCTGGAAGAGATCGAGAGGTTCCGCACACACTATGAAAAACTGGCCATGGCGGCTCGTGAGAACCTCAGGAGGGGTCAAGCCGATACCAGCATTCCCGCGATCACGATCGGGTAGCACCGTTCGCCTGTCATCCGCTTTCGCCCGGGCGTCCGTTCCAGGGATTCGATCGGCGGGTCGGCCGCGCAGGCCCTGCTGTTGCTGTCATCACGAGACCGAGGGGGAGCCTCTGAGATGCGCCGCGCGCGAGCCGTACTCATGTGCATATACCGCAGTAAATTCGGCGCCTAAAAAGAAGATCAAGGCAGAGTAATATACCCATACCAAAACGACCATGAGTGAGGAGGCAGCACCGTACATTGAGGCCATGGCCGTTGATCCGAGATAGAGGCCGATGGCCCACTTCCCGATCATGAAGAGAGTCCCGCTTGTCACTGCACCGAGCCAGACGTCCCGCCAGGCGATATAACCGTCCGGCAGCACCTTGAACATCAGGGCGAAGAGCAATACGATTGCCGGCAAGGAGATGGCGATGTCCATGAATGCCAGGATGCCTTGGGGGCCGGGCACGGCCTGAAGCAGCAATCTGCCTAGCGCCGCCAGAAAGGCGCTCATCAGGAGGGAGACCAGAAGGAGAAAGCCGGTCCCGATTACCAGGATGAAGGATAAGAACCGATCTTTGATCATGCGCCACAGCGCGACAGTGCCCTTCGACGGGATCCTCCAAATGAGGTTTAATGAATCTTGAAGCTCGCTGAACATCCCCATCGACACGATGATCAGGGTGACCAGGCTGATGACCGTGGCGATGGTCCCCTGTACCGGTTGGCCTGCGCTCTCCAGCATATTGGCCACGGCATCTGACCCGGGTTTCCCAAGCAGGCCTTGGAGCTGGCCGAGCACTTCATCCTGCACGAGCGTCTTATCCACCACGAACCCGGCTACGGCGACGGCAATGGTCAGCAGTGGAGCGAGCGAGAAGAGGGTGTAGTAGGACAAGGCTGCGCTCAAACGCAATGCATTGTCGTCCCACCATTTCGCGGCGGTTTTCTTCAGCAATCGTGTGAGCCAGCGAATCTTCACCGTCCATTCTAGTTCGATCCATCCTATAGAGGGAAGTCCAACGTGAGGAAACGTACGGCGATGGCTCCGGTCGGATGTGCGAAGAGTCGGCGCTAAATCGGCCCACTTTGGGAAAGAAGACAAGCCGGAGCCGTCATTCCGAAGATCCATCAGGGCACGTTGGCCGAGAAGATCGGTACGACGCGCTCCCTTGTCAGTTTCTTCCACAACACGTTCAGCAAGCTGGCTTGCCTGCGCGACAGGCGGCATGCACATGCACCGTCAAGCCCTCCCATCAATACCCCATAAATCAATCTTCTGTGCTGAGCTGTATTGATCAGATCAGTTATCCTTCATGAGGGTAGGATGACATTCATCACACGTGATCAGGTGCTGCCGGTTGATCGTGCCAAGAGAGTGCAGGTTGTGCCGTCAGAAAAGAACGATGGAAATTCAGTTGATGAATTTTAAATTGTAAGCAGGAGGTATCCCATGAACCAGAGTCGATATCTAGGGTTTGCGTTAGTCTTTGTGTTGGGCTGTCAGGGCACCCCAACGGTAACGAGGACTGGGGACGTTAAGGACATCATCATTGGGGATAATGTGACGTCAGGCGATATCGCTGTCAGTCCAGGCGATGAAATTCGGTGGATTAACAAGAGGACGGCACCAGTGCGAGTCGTCTTTATCGACCCGGTGTCGGATAAGCAGTTGTCATGCAATAATAATTTTGGGGGGTGGATGACACCCGACGGAACAG
>JBDSKU010000243.1:0-2826 GCA_039916745.1 Nitrospiraceae bacterium | reverse complement strand
GCGAGGTTGGCATGGGCCACCGAGTCGTTGGGATGCAGCTTGATCACTTCGCGATATTGGGGGATCGCCATCTCCAACCGGCCCTGCTCTTGATAGGCCACGCCCAGGTTGGTCCGCGCCGGCGCATAGGAGGGATCCAACCGCACGGCTTCGCGATATTCCTTGATGGCCATTTCGAGGTGGTCGGCCCGCTCATGAATCTGCGCGACAAAATAATGGGGATAGGCGGACTGTGGCGCGAGCTTGATCGCTTCCTTGTAGGACGCGATCGACTGTTCGGATTGGCCTGACTGGGCCAGAAACAGACCCATCACGAGGTGGGCGTTGGCCTGTTCCGGCTGGCGCGCGACAAATCCTTCGATCCATGTTTTGACCAGGGCAATGTCTTCCGGTTCCTGTAAACACTTCGAATGGGTATTCCAGGCTTCGGCAAACTCCCCGCGTAATAAATATATGACGTTCAGGGCGAAATGGGGACGCGGATCGCGCGGGGCGTCGGTGGCGGAATGGCGGGCCCAGGCCAATGCGGCAGGCAAGGCCTGATCCCATTGCCCTTCTAGCAGGGTCGTTTCACATGATGCTTGGTAGTCGGTCATCGTGGTCAATCGTCTGCGCTATCTTGTAAGGGTATCTTCAATATCAGGCGAGGTGGCCCGGATGCGATCCCCGAGTGCGGGATAACGCGCCGCGATTTTTTGTTTCATCAGCCAGGCGATGGTCCGGTACGACCAGTGCCCCTTCACGCCGGATCGGAGCTTCGCGATGTATTCGGCTTCGGCATAGTCCATCTTGAAGAGGCACCGCACCTTGAAGCCGAACGGGGTGGCGTAGAGCGACCCCTCTGCACTGGTTTTCTTGAGCTGTTCGATGTCCGAACGGACCGCATCCATCGCCTGGCGATATTCCTGGTCCAGCCCCGCTTGCACAAGCGGCGGTGGGACTTCATAGCCATGCATGGTCGTGAAGTTCTGTTGGATCTGCTGACAGCGCCGGTGTCGGTGCATGTCGCGCCAGCCGCCGATGTCCATCAGCACGTCGAACGTGAAGGCGTAGCCGCTGCGGAATTCTTTGATGAGTTCGTCGTAGGGACCTCGTGCACTCATCGCCACGTCGATCGTCTCCTGTTTCTGCTTGTCGGTCCAGGTACGGACGACCGCGAGGATGTTCCGATAGGGGGCATGCGAAACGCGGTAGAGCAAGGTGGTGACGATTTCGTCCAGGGGATCGTGGGACTCGATGAGTTCGACCGGTTCCTGCGCGCCCCAGGACGCCGGCTGATCCAATCCGGTTCCTTGGAGTGCGTCTTTCGCATAACGGGCAAGGTCGAGGTAGACGGAGGCCTGATAGTCGTTCGCCTTGGCATGGCGCGCGAGCGTCGGCGCAAGCGGCTCCTGTGCGCCGGTCTGGCCGGACAACTCGCCCCACACATTCACGGGGGACCGCTGGCAGGCATCCTTGAGTTCGTCACCGATCGCGCGCAATTCCGGAAGTTGTGACGACAAGAGTCTGGTAATTTGTTTTTCCAGCGTTCTGATGCTGACGACTTGCCCGACGTTCGTCTTGGCCGCGAGGGGCAGGAGATACCGGGTCACGTCGAATGCGCGCGCGGCAATGGTCCGTTGGTAATCGGCCGGCTTCATCGATTCCGGGCGCGGCTCACGCTCTGAAATAAATTGGGTCAATGGCTGCTGCAGGAGCCGGTAGATCTCGGCGAGGCTGCGGAGAATGCCATGGTAGGTGCCCTCGGTCTCAGACCCTCGAATGGAATCCGGCACGTACCATCCGCCGGACGCAAAGTTCTGATAGCGGCTCGATTTCGCCTGGCCGTCCCACAGGGGCTCGTCTTCGATCCGAATCGCGGCGAGTTCGGAGATGTCCTCGAAGCAGATGATGACATGGCCGAGATCGGCAATCGAGGCATGGCCATAGTCGAAATAAAACTGGTCCCAGAATTTTTCAGACGAATGGCCATGCACCCAGCGGAGGCTGCCCTCGATCGAGTCGGACGAGCGGCTATAGCGGGCCAGAGCATAAGCGGATTTCTCGGGCGGCATGGGTGCTAGCGCGATGACTCGACGGGTCGGTTGATCGATACTCATGAGACGTTCCCTGACACAAACATAGGCCGCGAACTATACGCTCGCGCGCCGGTCCGCGCAAGAAGGTGCGGCGTCATTCATCAACCGGCATCCGAGGGAAATCGTTCACGCGGTCGACGGGTGCCAGTTCCGACCCGATTGACGCGTGACGCGCTCCTGCGCGTTGACATGCTCAGAACCCGCCGTTATAGTCCCGAATCTTTCACCATAGTTGCTGAGTATGGACACGATCAAGGGCATTAAGGGCGTCAAAGATATCCTTCCCGAGGAGACCCCTCGGTGGCGTTTCATTGAAGATACCGCGCGACGCTGGGCGCTGGCATATGGATATCAAGAAATCCGGATCCCCATCTTCGAACTCACGACGCTTTTTGCCCGCAGTATCGGCGCGGCCACGGACATCGTCGAAAAAGAGATGTATACCTTCCCTGACCGAGACGGGACTTCGCTGACTCTGCGCCCGGAAGGCACAGCCGGGACGGTCCGTGCTTTCATCGAACACAATCGGGCGGCCGATCCTCTTCCTCAAAAGTATTTTTATATTGGTCCGATGTTCCGCCATGAGCGGCCGCAGGCGGGACGTCTCCGGCAGTTCCATCAATTCGGGGTGGAGTCGTTCGGCACGGCGGATCCTCGTGCCGATGTCGAGGCGATTGCGCTGCTCTGGCGCCTGCTGTCGGATCTAGGCCTGCCGGATCTGACTCTGGAGATCAATAGTCTGGGCAGT
>JBDSKU010000242.1:0-2699 GCA_039916745.1 Nitrospiraceae bacterium | reverse complement strand
GAAAGCCCTCGTTGGACGCGCGCAGTGGGAAAACCATCTAGCCCGCCCTCAAGGGAGATGATAGGTTGAGAGTCGCAACTTGTCACATGTGCGTCTACTGGTTGCCTTGGACTCTTGATGGATTTGGTCACGTTTATGGCAACCACACTTGCGCCACAGGTTTGAGATAGCCTGCGATACCGCAATGAGCTTGAGAGAGGCTGCGAATGTGCAAGCCACAGACCGTCCAGGATCATGATAGTATCCTGCTCGCCGCCGTTAGTCGGTCCAGTTGAATGCCAGCATTTTCATGCGATCTGCCCCGCGGCATGCTATTCGGAAAGAACCAAATCTTCTTTGATTAGAGGTAGGAATGGGAAACAATATTGCGCGTCAGCTCCTGATCGGGCTTGATGCTATGGAGTGGAATCTCGTCGAAAGATGGGCAGCCGAGGGAAAGCTTCCGACTTTTCAACGCTTGCTTCGGGAAGGCCTTCACGGAGAATTGAAGACAACCTCCGCGCAGTTACCTGACACCGTCTGGGCCTCGATTTATACCGGAACGAATCCCGGCAAGTTTGAAAAGTACTTCTATGTCCAGTACGACCCCAGTACCGGAAACTTAAAAAACATTCCTGACGATGCTATCCATGGCGTCCCCTTCTGGGAGTATCTGAGTGAATCCGGGAAGAGGGTGAGCATTGTGGATGCTCCCAAGTTTCCTTTGAGCCGACGGATCAATGGGCTACATCTCACCAACTGGGGTGCGCATGCCACGAAGACTGCACGTGCCTCATCACCTGAATCCTTGCTTGCCGACATCGATGGATTATTTGGACATCATCCGGTCGGAGATTGCGATGCGGTCGATGAAAAGCCGGAGGCCTTGCACGACCTACGACGGCGCACTTTAGCGGGGGTGCGATTGCATGGAGAGCTGTTTCGATGGCTGATGGAGAAAGAACCGTGGGATATTTTCTTCGCGGGGTTTTCGGCGCCGCATTGTATCGGCCATCACTTCTGGCATTACATGGACCCGGCCCATCCCCGCCATGACCCCTTAGACCCTCATAAACTTAACGATACCATCGAAGTGATATACCGTGCGCTGGACGATGAGATCGCAAAGATGCTCACGTTGGCGGGGAACAATATCCAGTGTCTTGTAATGGCGGGACACGGAATGGGCCCCCTTTATCATGCTTCTTGGAACCTGACTGAAATATTGGATTTACTGGGCTATGGTCAGGGTCCTAAGAGGGGCTTAATTACGCAGAAGAGTCGGCAGGCGCAAGCGAATTCCTGGCGATTATTAAAGATGATCTTGCCCAGCAAAGTGCAATACGCCATCAAGGCGGTATTGCCGCAACGTCTGCAAGATGAGCTTATATTTAGATGGTATGCAGGTGAACGCAATTGGGCGGGCCGCCGGGCTTTTGCAGTGCCCAACAACGACTCTGTGGGTGCTATCCGCATCAATGTTGTAGGCCGTGACAAGTATGGCGTCGTGCAGCCTGGCGAGGAATACGAGCGCGTGTGCCGTGATATCTCGGATGCACTGTATGAAATAATCGATCCTGTTAGCGGCCGGAAGGTAGTCAAACGTGTCACTTTGGCGCATCAAGAGTTCCAAGGGCCTTACCTCTATCAGCTCCCCGACCTGACGGTGTTATGGGACCAGTCTTTCCCTTGGGATTCGGTTCAATCCTTCCGTCTAGGCACGTTGCATCTTCGACGACAGGATGCAAGAAGCGGTAGTCATTCGCCGCATGGCTTTTTTTTGATGCACGGCCTGGGAGTGCCTGCAGGCCGTGCGGTCTACGGACACTCAATATACGATATTGCTCCTACTGTGCTTCAGCTGGCAGGTGTACCAATTCCCAGCCATATGGACGGAAAACCTCTCGCTCTGTCAGCTATATTCGCAACACCTATGTCGGGTGGGTGAGTATTTCCTGGGAAGCAAACTTGTGTCTCTCTGTCGGCACGGCTTTCCTTGCTTGGAGTCTCAACATAAATGATCTGGTCTTTATGAGGTGCGGTAATACCCATACATGCATTGCCGCCTGACGTGAGCAGAGTGGGAGTAGATTTTCATTGGCCACAAATGGTTCGAAGATTCTGTCCAAGAAACGGGGTCGGGTCTTGCAATCGTACATTCTGATGGGTGGCCTGGTCGATCCTCGATTGCGCGCGTCGAACGAGCACCTTCTGAGCGTGCGCGTTCTGGGAGCAAGAAGATACTTGGCCGCTCCTTTCCATGCCGAGAGTGGGCATGGCCTATTCTCGCTGCTAGACTGCACGCGTAAGGAGATCACTGCTATGAAGGAACAGTTGACCGCCGTTTTCGAGCAAGTGCCAGAAGGGTATTTCGCGTTTGTCGAGGAGTTACCCGGTGCAAACACACAGGGAGATACGCTCGATGAAGCCCGGACCAATCTTCAAGAAGCCGTTCAGCTGGTATTGGAATCTAACCGTGCGCTAGCGGAAGAATCTCTCGGGAGCAAGACTGTGATCCGGGAGCCTCTCGCCTCTATTTCATAGAATGGGTTGATCGGATTTGGCTCCTCGAACGCTATGGTGTCCAGCTCCTTCGTGAAGGCGGAAGCCATAGTGTGTACGTGAACCGCTCTGCCGGCAAAACGTCAACCGTCCCCCGCCATCGAGAGATCAACGATTTCCTCGCTCACAAGATCTGCAAAGATTTAGAAGTTCCGAAG
>JBDSKU010000241.1:0-3464 GCA_039916745.1 Nitrospiraceae bacterium | reverse complement strand
CAAGACCCCGACCAGAATCAGCCTTATCATGACCTCGTTGTCCCCTTCTTGTCCGAGTCTTGGTGCGGTGGTGCCAGATGTGTCTTGCGCGCTCGTGCGAGGACATCCTCAGACGTCGGACCCGTTGCATTCAACTGGATCGATCGGCTCTGTGCGGTACGATGACTCAGGGTCACCTCAATCCGGTCCTGCGGCAGCAGGGCAAAGCCTTTGTCCGCCCATTCGACGACTGTCACGGTCTGGCCAGAGAAATACTCCATTACACCTGTTGATTCAAGCTCGCGGAGCGAGCGGATGCGATACCAATCCATGTGGGCCAGCGGCAGGCGCCCCTGGTATTCGTGAATCACGACGAAGGTCGGGCTGGTCACTGTTGTTGGCGATGCGCCAAGACCCTCTGCGATTCCGCGAACGAGTGCCGTCTTGCCGGCTCCGAGCGGTCCATAGAGTGCGATCGTTTCTCCTCCACGAAGCGTCCGTCCGAGCACTTGGCCTAACCAGTCGGTCTGCTGGTGCGAGGTAGACGTCAGCTTCCACGGCAGACTCGGCGTAGCGAGGCGGCGAGCGGCAGACGGTGGTGCCTTGGCTGGCTTAGTGACGTTCAATCGTTTTGGTTCGCTGGAGCGCATATGGAATCTGGTCAATCAGGTCACTGGCGAGCATCCCGGCCTGCCCTCGTTGCTGGGCGGTCATGTCCCCGGCTGACCCATGAAAATAGGTGGCGGCACAGGCGGCGTCCCATGCGGGAACCCCTTGTGCCAGTAAGCCGACAATCATGCCGGTCAACACATCGCCGGTTCCAGCCGTGGCCATGCCGGGATTCCCAGTCGGGCAAATGGCGACAAGCCCATCGGGGCGGGCGATGACGGTTCGTGCGCCTTTTAAGACGACGAACACACCGCGTTCTCGAGCAAACCGTCTGGCCGTGCCGATACGGTCTGCATTGACGCTCTGCGTGGTGGCATCAACTTCGAGCCGGGCCATCTCGCCAGGGTGAGGAGTGAGAATGGGCGGCGTCTTACATTCGGTCAACAGCGAAACGCGGCCAGTCAACGCGTTGAGCGCATCGGCATCGAGCACGGAGGGCCGGTCAAGGTATTTCATCAACGACTGCACGAGTTCAACGGTCTCAGGATGGGTCGAGAGTCCAGGGCCGATGGCGATTGCCGTACGTGCTAGGATGAAGGCGACGACACGATCGAGTCCTGAGCGGGCCAATGTCCGTGCTTTCGTTTCCGGGAGCGGCAGGGTCATCGCTTCCAGCAGCTTGGCCTCCAGTACATCGTTGACGCTGCCGGGAGTGGCGACGGTTACCAAACCGGCTCCGACTCTGAGAGCCGCCTGAGCGGCTAACGCTGCCGCGCCGGTTTTCCCTACGGAGCCTGCAATAATCCCTGCATGGCCAAAGGTCCCTTTATGTGCAGACAGTTGGCGCTCGGGGAGAGCTTTGAAGGCGCTGTCGCTTGTCAGGAGTCGCGTCCGGCTCTCGATGTCGTCCACATAGGTCAAAGGAATGCCGATGTCGACGACGCGGATTGCGCCGGCCTGGTCAATCCCTGCACCGACATAGAGCCCGAGTTTTGGGAGGCCCAACGTGACGGTCAACGTAGCGCGGATCGCTTGCCCGAGGATGGCGCCGCTGTCGGCATGGAGACCAGACGGGAGATCGATGGCGATGACGGGTTTCCCAGCTCCGTTGATGAGCTCGATGGCTTCACGATAGGTCTCAGTTACTTCGGATGACAATCCGGTTCCAAGGAGGGCATCGACAACGATGTCGCTGGCGGCGAGAAGGGATCGTGTTTGGTCAGCAGAGCGGAATCGAACAGTTGCGGCTCGGCCTGCAACCCGAACGAATCGACGATACATGGTTGTGGCATCGCGGCTTAGCTCGGTGATCGGCGTGAGGAGCACCACGTGCACCCTCGCGCGTCGGCGGCGTAGGAGGCGAGCCACAACCAATCCGTCTCCTCCGTTGTTCCCTTTTCCGCAGAGGATGGTGATGGTCTTGCCGCGTGCGGGGCCATAGTGCTCTTCCAGCTGCCTGATGATGCCCTCGCCTGCCCGTTCCATCAAGACGGTACTGGGGATATGCGCCTCGGTGATCGTGCGGCGATCGAGCGACTGCATCTCGGTTCCCGTCACAATCTTCATCTCTGGCCTTGCGTGCGGGATCGATACCGCATGAGGAATCGGGTGTACGCAGGAAGGAGAAATATCTTTTCGCTACGTCGCAATGTCATGACAAGGGTGAATCGTGTGGTCCATGGAGGAACGAGGGTGCTATACCGGCACGATGGGTTAACCGAGCAACGCTTTCATTTCCCTGACGGCTTGGTCGAGGCCCACCAGAACCGCTCGGGCAATGATGCTGTGACCGATGTTGTATTCGACGATTTCAGGAATGTGCAGCAACCGCGTCACGTTGCGATAGTCCAAGCCATGTCCGGCGTTGACGCCCATGCCCAGCTTATACGAGAGTTTCGCGGCCTGTGTAATGGCTTCCACTTCGGCATCGGCTTCTTTCGAGCGCCGGGCATTCGCATAACGACCGGTATGGAGCTCGACGAAATCTGCTGAGACTCTGTGCGAGGCTTTGACCTGAGCCAAATCCGGCTCGATGAAGAGACTGACGGGAATGCCGCCATCGTGGAGCATGGTGACGATCTGTTGGATGCGATCTCTGTGGCCGGCCACATCCAGGCCGCCTTCCGTTGTGAGTTCCTGACGCTGTTCCGGGACGAGCGTGACCATATCAGGTTTGATTGTCAGGGCAATTTTGGCCATGGTCTCATCGGCGGCCATCTCCAGATCGAGCTTGGTACGGATGAGTTCTCGTAAGAGGCGAAGATCGCGATCTTGAATATGCCGTCGATCTTCCCTGAGGTGGACGACAATACCGTCGGCGCCGGCCAATTCCACCAGCACAGAGGCGGTAAGAGGGTCCGGGTCGGTTCCGCCACGGGCCTGCCGTAGCGTGGCCACATGGTCGATGTTCACCCCAAGTCGTGGCACGGATCCTCCGTTCTGGCGATGTAAAGCAAGAAAAAGTTGAGTTGAGTGATGAGTGCGAGCGCGTTCCAGTTGTAACAGAAATTGACTGGGAGGGGCAAGGATTGGGAGGAGAAGTCGGTGTTGTGCGGGTTCAGTCAGTTTGAAGGGTTGGAATGTCGAACCCCACAGAATCACGGGATAATTTGACTCGACGCGTCCCTCGCCATTAGAATAGGCCCCCTGATAGAGAGGCGGGCGGTTTCTGCGCGCCTTCCTGCATACATGAACTGTCGGCAAGGGATACAGATGGGACTAGGCGACGGATTTTATCGCATCAAACGGCTACCGCCGTATGTGTTTGCCCAGGTGCAGAGTCTCAAGCTTGAGGCTCGCCAGCAAGGTGAAGATATTATCTATTTCGGGATGGGGAATCCTGACCAACCCACGCCGAGCCATATCGTCGAGAAGAT
>JBDSKU010000240.1:0-5001 GCA_039916745.1 Nitrospiraceae bacterium | reverse complement strand
TCAATCCCCCGATGATCGCATGGTCGCCGATGGTGATGTGGCCGGCCAAACTGGCGGCATTGGCCAGGATCAGATGACTACCGAGATGACAATCGTGGGCGACATGCACATAGGCCATGAGGAAATTCCTGGAGCCGATCGTCGTCGTCCCGCCGCCTTGTACAGTTGCGCGATTGACCGTGACATATTCCCGAAAAATATTGTCGTCGCCGATTACGACCTTGGTCGGTTCGCCCTGATAGGCGAGATGTTGGGGCGGGGCGCCGATCGAGACGAAGGGATGCAACTCGCACCGCGCACCGATCTCCGTCCAGCCATCGACGGCGACATGAGACACGAGCCGCGTCCCAGACCCGATGGTGACATGTTCGCCAACCACACAGAACGGGCCCACGATGACGTCGGCGGCCAACTGGGCGCCGGGGTGGACAATCGCACTTGCATGAATCTGCACACGCACCTCCAGTAATGAGTGATCAGTGATGGGTGATGGGTTCAGGTTGACCACTTCCCTGCCAAAACTCGTCGCGCATCACGCATCACCCTTCACGACTTTCTCTTCCGTCACCATCGCCGTCACCTCGGCCTCACAGACGACCTCATCCTCGACAAAGGCCTTCCCTTGCATTTTCCAGAACGGCGCCCGCTTCTTGACCACGTCGATCTCGAACCGCAACCGATCACCGGGCACGACCGGCTTTCGAAACTTCGCTCCATCGATACCCGTCAGATACACTATCGGCCGCTTCGCATTCCCCATCGACTTAAACGCCAAAATCGCACCAACCTGAGCCATGGCTTCGAGAATTAAGACTCCCGGCATGACCGGGCGTCCGGGAAAGTGCCCTTGGAAGAAGGGTTCATTGATCGTGACATTCTTGATCCCGACGATCCGCCGCTCAGGATCCAATTCCTGAATGCGATCGACCAAAAGAAAGGGATACCGGTGCGGCAAGAGCGCCTGTATTTCGGCTTGTTCCATGACGGACATCGACAGAACCTCCTCTATCAGAATGCTGAAAAAGTCTGCCAGCTTCGTTCTCGCATCGCTCAGAGGCTCAACGTACCGCAAGGGTACGCCTCGCCTCTTCGCTCGCTGCGGCCTTACTGGACAGCCCTTTTGAGCATCCTGATGCTTATGTTGACATCAACACCATCAAGAAAGTTTTAATGGCGACGCTTCAAATGATCCTTCCAAGCTTGCTCGTACTTCTCATCAGGGATGGAGGCTGATTGATCTTCCACTGCGCGCGTCCAACGGTGGCAGGTTCATCTGGTCTATCCCGTCTATCTGGTTTGTCTGGTTGATCGGACTGGAAACTCATCCAAAAGAACCGGACAGACCAGAAAGACCGGACAACCAGACAGACAAGCTCGTGCGCGTTCCGCGAGCAGGAGGACGACCAGGCTGCCCTCTCACCCTCTATTTATTCTGCCGATCGAACTCCTTCACCATTTGATCGGTCACATCCAACGCAGGCTGATGGTAGAGTACGATTTTGATCGCCATCTCGCTCCCCTTGTCGATGATCGCAACGTATCCATTCTTTTCTGCCACAGCCTGTGCAGCCGTTTGCACTTTCTTCGAGTACTCTGCCACCATTTCACGTTGCTTTTGTTGAATCTCGCGATTGAAGTCGCCCAACCGACGTTGATAGGACTCCAGCTTGACCTGGAACTGATTCTGCTTCTCCTGCTTCGCACTATCGCTCAACTTTCCCTCTTGAATCGTCTGCTCCAACTCTTTCAACTCTTGATCGTCGGCATTAATGATTTTTTGCCTGGTCGTCGAGTAGGACTTCAGCTCTTCGAGGGCCCGCTTGCCGGCCTTCGACTGCTCGATGACCGCTTGCTGATCCATCACCCCAACCTTCACGGTATCGGCCGATAACCCCGGCGACACCATCATCAGCCACATTCCCACGGCGCCGATCAGACCAGTCACGCTCGTTCGTGTCATCGAGTCCTCCTCTTTATCCTCAATGTCTGACTCACCCGTTCCGCTATTCACGCAAGGCTCCTCACGCCGGCTACGGATAGTCACGGTTAAATTCATCGATCACCTGACCGGTAATATCGAGTCCTTCATCGCTATATAAGGTAGGACCGCCCTTCCCCTTATCTATGACGACCTGTAGCCCCAGGCGCTTGGAGACTTTCCCCACGACAAGCTCCACTTTCTCACGAAATCCTTCGAGCACGTCTTTTTGCTTCTCTTGAACCTCCCGGTTCATGTCTCCGGCTTTCTGCTGATACTCCGCCATCCTGCGCCGAAACTGCTCTTCACGCTCCCGTTTCGCGGTCGGGCTCAACACGCTGGCCTGTCGCCCAAAATCTTCCTCCATGCGGCGGAGCTCTTTCTCCTCCATCTCGATCAAGGCCTGGCGATTTTTAGAGAAGGCACTCAAGGAATCCTTGGCCCTCTTTCCTGCATTTGTCTCGCTGAGGACACGGGCCGGGTCGACGAGGCCCACCTTCCCCTCAACCTTCGCCCCACCGGCAGCACAGCCGGAAACAGCGAGGCCCAGGACAAGACAGACCGCAGAAAACAGAGTCCGACATACACAGTCAACCTGCATCACACCGCTACCCCTCTCATGGTCATATCCTTGCCCCATTAGAACAGCGAACCGATCGTAAACTCGAACACCCCTTTACGTTCTCCTTCTCGCGCATCCAAGTTGAGCCCGTAAGCGGCACGGAGGGGACCAAAGGGTGAAATCCATCGCCCTTCTAATCCGACCGTTTTCCGCAACTTCGTTGACAGGGGCTCATTATCGGCGAAGCCCTTTCCATAATCGAAGAAGATCACGCCGTTCAACTTCGCCTCGGAGGAAATCGTAAAGATGAAATCAGTATTGAAGATCAATTGTTGTTCCGCGCCCAGCAACGTATTGCTGGTTGTGACGGGTCCCGCACGCCCGAATACAAAGCCGCGCATCGTATTGATACCGCCGACAAAATATCGTTCGGTTAATGGGATGGCTTTCCCATCGATACCGACGGCCGCGCCATACCGAGCGCGAATAGCGATCCGCGTATCGAACGGCAGCGGCGTATATTTAATCACGTCCAGATTATATTTATAGAAATTATTGCTCCCGCCAAGATAGGGCGTCCCCAGATCGAATCCGACGGAGGTGCGCCAACCGCTGCGGGGATCCAGATAATAGTCTCTGGTGTCCCGAGACAACGAGGTCCGGAACCCGGTCGTCGTCTGCTTCCCGAGCTGTCCGCAAATCAAAGGGAATTGATCCGGACAAATCCCCGGCTGCGGGTCGCTAAAATTCAACTCCTCCGCAAACAGGCTGATGCTGCCGCTGGCATACTCAGACAGCCATCGACCGAACGTGACACTGGCACCGGACTTTTTCTCGAAATAGGTGATGTAGTTGGTCATGCTGCGATACACGTCCAACTGCATCGAGGTCAAGGAATCTTCTAAATAGGGATTCCGAAATGTGATCAACCCAAGGGTCCGCTGCTGGCCTAACTGGCCGCGGATTCGCCCCATCCAGCCATTGCCCCCGAGGTTTCCCTCTGTAATATCGGCAATCGCGACCAACTTGTCCAACGTGCTGAATCCGCCGCCGACGCTGAACTGGCCGGTCGGCTTTTCTTTCACGCGGACGTTCAGGTCGACCTTATCCGCTGCTACCTGCGCCGGAAGAATTTCCACCGTCTCGAAAAAGTTCAAGTTATTGAGCCGCTGAAAGCTCCGCTTCAAGGAAGGGGTATCGATCACATCCTGTTCGTCGACGCGAACTTCACGACGAATGACATTGTCTTTCGTTTTATCGTTCCCATTGATGTTGATTTGACGAATCCGCATCATCTCCCCTTCCTTAATGGTCAGGATGATGGTCGCGGTCCGCTCTTCCATGTTCGGCGTCACACTGGGCGAGATATCGGCAAACGCATAGCCCTTACTTCCGTAGAGATCATTCAACCGGGTGATCTCGTCACGGATTTTCTGGCGCTGAAAGATCTCTCCGTCCTTCATCTTCAGACCCTGACGAAGCTCTGGATCTTCGAATACCGTATTCCCGCGGAATCCGATTTCGCCAATGGTAAACGGCTCTCCTTCCTTCACCGCATACGTCACGACGAACCACTTCTTGTCGTCGCTCAGCTCCACCGTCGGGAGCCCGGCTTGCGCGTTCAAATAGCCCTTGTTGAGCAAGACCTCTTTGATCCGCTCGACGTCGTTATTCATTTCCTCCCGCTTCAAGACGCCGGCATCCGAGAGAAACGACGGCAGCTTCAGCTGCGAAAACAGCCCGTGCCAGGGGATCCATTCCCGCGTCGCCATCACCCTGAACATCTCATCTTTCGTCGCCGCATGCAGGCCGTCGAATACCACCATCTTGATGCGCGCCTTGTCCCCCTCTTTCACGAAAAACGTCAGGCGCTTCCGGTCCTCATCCAAGGTCTGCACGATCGGGGTCACCCGAGCATTGAAGTAGCCGTCCTCCTGATAAGCCAAGCGAACCTTCTCTGCACTCTCTTTGGCCTGGAGCTGATCGAGAAAGGCCTGGCTTTTGATCGTGATCTTTTCTTTCAGCTTATCGTCGCTGAGCTCTTGATTCCCATCGAATACAATCTCGGTGATAAAGGGCTTCTCACGGACCAGAAAGGCCAGCGCCACCCCACCCTGCCCCGATTCCGTCTCCATCTGCACGTCTTCGAAGAACCCGGTTTCGTACAGAATTTTAATTTGCCCACGAACATTCTCAGGGGTGTAGGGATCGCCGGGCTTCAGCGTCAATCGACCCGCAATCGCCGGCAACTCGATCCGCTTGTTCCCTCGAATCTCAATTGCCGTCACTTTGACCCCGGCCTGCTCCACTGCGATCGCACGCACCGGCAGCGCACCACACGCTAGGGCGATCAGTACCATGACAAGGAGCCAGCGAGGCCCAGATGAGCAGCAAGCACTCCTCACTGGATCTGAGTCCGATACGCAGAACACGACAATGACAACCTCATCTTGGACAATCC
>JBDSKU010000239.1:0-3392 GCA_039916745.1 Nitrospiraceae bacterium | reverse complement strand
CGGTCTCGACCAAGGGTACGCAGCAGTATGACTTGGTTGCCTTTCGTGCCGGCGATGCCTTTGTGTTTGGTCCGGAAAGCCGCGGGCTACCGGCAGACATTTTGGAGACGGTTGCCGCGCAACAGCGTATCCGCGTGCCCATGGTCCCAGGAAACCGGAGCCTCAATCTCTCCAACGCAGTGGCGGTGGTGGTCTACGAAGCCTGGCGGCAGCTCGATTTTGGAAAGGGAGTGTAACCGAGTTCGATCCTACCGGCTTGTTCTGACGGCTTTCACGATCTTTGCATGTTTGATCTGATCCAAAAAGCGATCTGGCGGGACTGTCGGCGGGACGATCTCTACGGCTTGCCACCCTTCGCTCAGGGCTCCTTTATGGCCCTGCATCTCTCGCACCCACTGGTCGATCGTTTCCTGGCTCGTTCCATCACTGAACGCGACCCAGAACAGGAAAGAGGGTTGAGGTATGGCGAGCCTGGCATCGGCCGCCTGCGGCGATGTGGGCGGTGGAGTGAGTTCGCTCTGCCGCGCCACTATTGGTTTGTCGCGGTCCGACAAGGGCGCCTTCGAGACGTCCACTCCTGCCGGTTGCAGCCGTTTCTTCAGGTCCTGATTGTTCTGGCCTATTTGGGTCACCTCTTTCGAAAGCCGGTCGTTCGCGATCGTGAGGCTGTGGATCTCACCCTCCAATTCTTTCTTTTCAGTCTGCGCCTTGCTCATGAGCATGCGGGCCATGCGCTCAACCTCCTGCCCCGATCCTTTGCGCCGCTGTTCCATGTCCTGTTTAACCGTGAGCATGCCGGATGCCACCGTTTCTTGCGCCGAGGATAGCCTGGTCATCGCTCGCTGCAGTTGGGCCATTCTCTGCTGCTGGATCTGAATCGTATCGACGGTCTTCGCTTGGAGTCGTCCGAGTTCGCCCAGTTGTTGCTCGAGCTTCGCCATTTCGGCGAGAGAGGCTGCCCGGGGCGCTTCCGTCGGTGTTACGGGCAGCGGCATGCGTTCCGGCGTCATCCAGCCGGTCATCCGATCGGCTGCGAGTCCGACCAGGGCGATGGCCAGCAGCGCTTGCGTGAATGCGACTGTTCTCATGCCGGGGGCGGCCACCGTTGCCGGGCGACGGGCTATCGTGTCCGTGACACGCGTCAGCGCCTGCCATGTTCGATGCCAGAAGTCCGGCGCGGGGATGAAGACCGCGCTGACCGATCCGCCTTGCGAGAAGTTCTGCACCCGAAGTTCAACGGCTGCGCGCATCAGGGGAATGCGGCTGGCTCTGAATCCGTACTCGGGGGCGGAAAGACCGCCGAGCAGGACGCCGTCCTCCGATCGGAGGTGGACATTGTCAATACGTGCCTGGCTCTGGAGTTGCAGCCTGGCCTCGCTTCCTGCCCCCCCCAGCAGACCGGCGCGACGTTCATTGATAAATACCTGGATCGAGTCAGATGTGTCGCAGGCGGAACGGTGACCGCTGTGGCTTAATGTGACGAGGAGGCGCGCTCGATATTCCGCAAGGCGTCGTTCTGACTCCATCATTCCTCCTTGTCGTCCTCACACCCGCTACCTGCCGGTTGTCCTACGGTTGCACATGCAAGTCCACTCTGGGTTTTTCGCCGGCAGCTGTTCCGTTGCTGCCCAGGTTCCAAGCCGTCTGGAGGCAGTCGAGGCAGAGTGCGAGGTGCCAGATCCTATAGTCACATCCATAGCCCTGCGTGAACATGTCTTCCCACTGGCGCCGGGAGAGGCATGGATAATGGTCCGGTTCGCTTTTTCGGTAGTGGGCCTGCGCGAACCGGATGATCCGCTCGGCCTCGCTATTGGATCGTTGGCGATGACGCTGTTGCTGCCCGCTGAGTTCTGTGAGTTCGTCCTCGGCAAGACCAGTCTCGTCCATCGCGCGTTGCCAGCCATTGTCCCGCCAGCGCCGGAAATTTTTGTAGATGCGCTGGCCCTCCGCGCCGGTCAAGCCCGTGACCGCGATGACCTCCCCGGGACCCAATCCATAGCAGTGATGGTATAGAGCGATCAGAGCATCACGGCTTATGGATGCCTTCGCCATCAGCCCGTCGAGAAACCGGCCGAGCGGCGTGAGCAGCTCCGGATGATAACAAAATGGTTCGGGCCTGCTGTGCTGCTTGGCCACCAGCGAGTCGAGGAGAAACAACGGCCGGCAGGGTACTTCACTTCTTCCACATATGAGAAACCGCTCGAGACATTCGGCGCCCCAGCGCAGGACGAACTTCTCGTGTGCGATATCGTCGCTCCATTGGCCCGTTTCGCGGAGGAACCGCTTCGTGTAGCTGGTGGCCCGGTCCAACAAGATCGGCAGCGTCTGCGACACGACCTGGTCGAATTCCTCGGCGGTGGTCACCACCTCGTCAAGCCGGCCCACCACTGATGGACGGTCGGGTATTGCCTGATCTCTCGTGAGAATGTGTTCCATCCCCATCATCATAATTGTGCCTCCGATCGGTCGCGTACGCATTGGACAAATGTTCCGTCTGTCCGGTGCTTTTGTCCGTTGAGTTGATCGTCGCATGGTTGGTAAACCGTAGATACGGGTCGTGCATAGGGCATGGTCGCCAAGCGGTTCATCCATTCATCACATTTTTTATTGGAGGTTTCTATGAAACAGTTCAGCGGGTTCATGGCGCTTGTGGCATTTCTCAGCTTCGGCACGATGTCCACCCTTGCGTTTGCAGGAGACGATAAGAAGGACGAACAGAAGGACAAGGGCGGCCATGTCGTGATATTCGGCGACGATAAGCAGGAGGAGAAGAAGGAGAAGGGTGGCCACGTCGTGGTGTTCGGAGACGACAAGAAGGACGAAAAGAAGGATTCGAGCGGGAAGTAAGCCGGTCCACAGGGGCGCGGCGGAAGACCGCGCCCCACTTTCCCGCTCCAACGGTTCTTCGTCATGGCGGTCATCACCTTCTCTGCCGATCGAGGCCGGCATTCAGTCACATCCAGTTGCAGCCTTGTTGAGTCTGTATCGGCTGTGGCAACGGCGCCGACTCTCATCCTCGTTTCTCTACGCGGACGGTTGCCGTCCGGCTGATGGTCCCCTTGTGATTTTTCTCGTCGAACCAGACGTTGTATTGAAGATCTCCTGAACGAACCAGACAGAGGCTGATCGACTCGCCTGGCGGAATGGTGATGAGATCATTGACCTGGCCGAAGAATGTTCTGATGCCCTTCTCGCACGCCAGATCGTCCAATAACCGCATCGAGAGAAATCCTAGCCGCACGGGACTCGATCGAACATTCTGCCAGCGAATTTCTTCTCCGGCTGTCGTATAGAGCACTTCCGGCTGGACCACTTCAGAAATGAGGATCGTCCGCAGGGTCGGCTGGACATGAGTCGCCGGACGATGCCCACAAGCCGACAATGCAGAGATC
>JBDSKU010000238.1:0-4850 GCA_039916745.1 Nitrospiraceae bacterium | reverse complement strand
CGCCGCTGCCGCCGACTGCGGCGCGCCGGCCTGCTTTCCCACAGCGGATGCTCCCCCGGTTGAAATCGGAGAGGAGGGCGGAACGGTCGCCACCATCGGCTTGGCGCCACCAGCCTTTCTGGTTTCGGCAGCCGCGATGATCTTCGTCGATGTCACGAGTTGCTTGGCCATCCCGTCTGTGACGAGGCTCACGGCTTCCTGGGCAATCTTCTCGAGCCCCTTCACGTCACAGGAAGACGCGCTGACTTCCACCTCTCCACGGCCGATGCTTTGAATTTTCTTACGATAGAGGACCGTGCCGTCTGCAGCCGTATATGCAAAATCCAATCCCACAGAGACCATTGCCGGATAACTCTTGTCGGCCTTTCGAACGATCGCCAGATCGACCTGAGCCAGACCTATCGATGTATCGACATATCCATCCGGTATCGAGGAGGATGCGGTCTCACCCGTCAGCACCTTTTCAAAGACGCGGCCTGTTTTTCGTGTGAGCTGTTCTTGCAAGGGACCGCCCATCGGCAAGGATTGCGGCTGGCCACAAGTATCCTGATAGGTGAGCTGCGACGCAGCGATACTGGGATCAGCGCGAAGTTGGACGGTCAAGGGGAGGTAATAGCCGATCGTGTCGCCGTTTCGGCTGGAGAAGAGCCCGCAACTCATCAACGCCGCAACACACAGTCCTGCGACAACCCATGAGGCTGTGCGAAATAGAAAGGAGGAATGCGCGGAATCAATGACATGCACCATCATTCTTATACAGAAAAGCATCCAATCAGCACAACCAGCGACCAAAGACCCCTCTTCCTCGTTCACTTAACATCTCTTCAGGGATGGGGGCTGATTGATCTTCCACTGCGCGCGTCCAACGAGGGCCTTCTGAGGCCGCGCGTTGCGCGAGCACAGAAGATCATTAGCCTCCATCCCCCCTCGTTGACAGCCCCACCCCCCTCGGCTAAGTTCTCCCGCATGACCGAATCTTCTTCATCGGCACCGGAATCGTCCGTGTTAACGCCACGGCTCTCCTGGTCTGCCATCACCAGACTCATTCGCCTCCAGAACCAGACCGGAACTTGGCTCCTCATGTTCCCCACGCTCTGGTCACTGGTCTTGGCGGCTCGCGGCCTGCCTCCGCTCCGGTTATTCGCGATTTTTGTCGCCGGCTCCTTCGTGATGCGCAGTGCCGGAGTGGTACTGAACGATCTGGCCGATCGGTCCTTCGACCGGCATGTGGCACGCACGTTGATACGGCCACTCGCGTCCGGTGAGCTGAACGCCGCTCATGCCCTGCTGGTCCTCGCCCTCTTTCTCTCCGTGGCCGGCATACTCGTGTTGCTGCTCGACCCGTTCACGATCCTCTTAAGCCCCATTGCCATCCTCTTAGCCGCGCTCTACCCCTTTGCGAAACGTGTCATCCATGTGCCGCAAGCCATGCTGGGGATCGCCTTCGGTTGGGGCACTATCATGGCCTGGACTGCCTCGCGAGGAATAATCGAAGGGCCTGCCTGGTGCCTCTTTGCGGCGACGGTCTGCTGGGCGATCGGGTACGATACGATCTACGCATTGCAAGATGTCGTGGACGATCGTCGAATCGGGGTGAAATCCTCGGCGTTGTTCTTCGGTTCGTCCACGTGGATCGCCGTCGGCACGGCCTTCGGCGCAATGCTGCTGCTATTGGGACTTGCAGGCTGGCTGACCCATATCGGCTGGATCTTCTATGCCGTGCTCATGGCCATTGGAATGTGGTGTGTGAGGCAAACCCTGCAGCTCAGAGGGGCCATACCGGCCCCCACTGCCTTCCACATGTTTCAACAACATGTGTGGGTAGGGGCCGCTATTTTGATTGGACTGGTCGCGGGACTTCTACTCTGAGCTCAGCCTGCCGGCTTTTCGATCGGAGCATCCGGCTTCGGCGCACGTAATGTCCCGAGGTACATCGTCACGGCCTTGGCATCGGCATCGCTCAACCCGAGTGCCGGCATCCTGGTTTCGGCTTTCATGGCTTGCGGGTTCTTGACCCACCGATAGATCCAGGTCCCATTCAATCTGAATCCTGCTCGGTCGAGTGCCGGCCCCACCTTGCCACCCTCTTCACCGAGACTATGGCAACCGTTGCAGCCATACTTATTCGAGTAGAGCCGCTTGCCCAATGCTACCAATTCGGCAACCTGCTCGGGCTTCGTCGTGAGATCCGGACGGGCGATATTCAGGCCTTTCCCTGGTCTCGTGGAGAAATTATTCAACGCAACCTGGGCCGTGTCGAGTTCTTTTTTGGCCTGCACCATGGCAGCCAATTCCTTCGCATAGGAAGATTCGTCGGCATCGACGTCTTTCTTCAACTCTGCGCTCTTCTTTTCAGCCTCGTCGCTTGCCTTCTTCTCCGCCGCCTCGTATGCCTGCTTGGCCTGATCGGACTTGCCTTGGACCGTTTGGAGCGCCGAGGTCAACTCCTGTTTCCGTTCCTCGACTTTAAACTCCAGCTTCATGCCGTGGAGGCCGCGCACATAGCCCACGATGGCCCAGATTTCATCCTCGGAGAGGGTGTACTTGAAAGTCGGCATGGTCGGCACGGCGAAATCGTCGTCGCCGATCTTGTCGCCGCCTGGACTCGTATCTTTCATGTCGCGTGAAACGGTATTGAAAATGTCTTCGTCCTTGAAGGTCCCCATCTCCGACTTGTTCGAGAGATCTTTCGGCTTCGGATCTGGCATCGAGGACCAATTAAAGCCCTCGTTCTGACGGCCGTTCTCGCCGTGACAATGCATGCAGTAGTGACTGTAGAGTTCCTTGCCCTTCTGCTGCTGCTCGTTGGCACAGCCCCCGACCATCATGGCCCAGACGCCAACCAGTCCCCCCACCATTCCCAATACTTGTAGGCGAGCCGCCTTCATGCTGATTGCCCTTTCTTTAGCTTGCGGATCAGTACGAACTGAAATCCGAGAGCCAAGCCCACGGCGAGGAACGCATAGTAATAGCCGGAATAATCCGGCGGTGCCTCTGCGCGGAAATACCACCAGGAAGAGACCGCCTTCTGCGATCCCTTTTCTTTTAGTTCGCCGCTCGCGTCCTTCTTACCATCCCAGACGGCGAACGAGATATTGATGAATCCGCCGGTGGCGATCTGCGTATCTTCGTCCGGATGTTCGGTGGCGAGTGGCCTTGTAAAGACCACCTTCCATGTCCCGTTGGCGTAGGCGCCTTTGGCCTTCACATCCTGATGCGTCTGGACTTTCAGCGTGCCAAAACCCTTGGCATTCATGTCCAGAGCCTTGCCGTCTTTGTTCTTCCAAAACCAGATGTTGACCGGGCCACCTTCCACTTGCGCCATCGGCTGGCCATGCGCAAAGTGAGCTTTCTTGTCTCCCACCATGAATTCAATCGCAGCGGCATCGTCCGGATCTTCCGACGGGTCGGTATACTCTAAGAGAATGGCGACGGTGGTTCCGTCATGCAGGGCACGTACGTTCAGATCTCTGACCGTCGCTTCCAGAATACGATTCGGCCAATGGACTTGCGGCGACATCGGGAATCGTGCCAACGTTGCGCTGCTCCACACCGCCGCATTCGGATCATCGACCGGCAGAGCGCCCTTCACCATCGGGGCGCTGACCGAGACGCTTTGCAAGGTTGATTCAGCCTGAACGGTGGCCGCGGACTTTTCCTCGGCAGAGCCAGGCTGCACAGCCAGCAATCCCATGGCAAGCCATGCACCGACAGCAACCGTCGGAACGATGTAGTTCAGTCTCTGTGTCATAAGTTCCGTCCTCTCTCTACTCACGTCTCAGAGGGTGCGGCGATGGGCCTTCCACTGCGCGCGTTCACCGGTCATTGAACATGCGCGGTGGCGCGAGCACAGAAGGCATACAGGCCTACTCCCGTCTACTCCCAAGTCCTCGGCGCTTGATGCGCTCCATCGTACTCGCCCATGATAATTTTCCAGATCCATTCGTCAGGAAGCTCGACTTCCCAGCGGGGCATCGCGGACTTCCATGGCATGCCTTCGATCGGGAGGCCGACGCCACCCTTCTTGATACGCCAGAAGAGATAACTTTCTTGAAGCATGGCGATGGTCGTCGGATCGGAGAAGTTGGCGGGAGGAGGATTGAATCCCCTGGCTGCCGGCCCCTTCCCATCAAAATTTCCACCGTGGCAAGGAGAGCAGAACGCGGCGTAGAAGCCCTTCCCCTGCTGGATGGTATCCGGTGTCTTGGGAACGGGATTCGACAAACCGGTGTATTCCCCTGGCGGAGCCGGGTGAATCGTTCGGTTTTCTGATGGCGGCGCGTCGCTGGTCGCGGTGCTGCTATAGGTTTGCCAGCCGACCATCAACGGAAACAGCAGCAACACACCGTACCGTAATACTTGTAATCCGCCAATATTCTCTCCTGTCAGGAACCGTTGAATCGGATTCCAGAACGCATCCTTCGACTCTCCGCTCAACGTGGCGAAAATCACAATGCCCGATGTCGTCAGCATCAGATATAGAAAGATGAGACTGGCCGGCAGCGGCGCCGAGCCAGGAATATTAGGCACCACAAACTTCAAGATCGCATAGACGATCCCAATCAATATAACCGGCTTGAGCAACGAGCCCCCCATACGTTCCTCCTCAGTGCGCTTGCGCCACGGCCACTGGACCGGATTGAGCGACCTTCACCGGAGCGGCAGGCGCCTGTCCCGGCACTTCGAGTTCAGCCACATTCACGGAAATCGGCTCTCCGCTCATCTGTTGCAGGAATGCGATGACCGAGAGAATTTCATTTTTGGAAAGCCCGATCGGGTTCTTATTGATGTAGGGCATCCTGGCTGGATATTCCTTCGGCTGGCCGCCATGGCGGTAGTCGAGATAGATA
>JBDSKU010000237.1:0-4789 GCA_039916745.1 Nitrospiraceae bacterium | reverse complement strand
CAACGGTACGAGCATTGCCCTTCGCTATTGGTGTGCCGTGAGTAAGCTATTGAAACTTAACTGCGACCCCTTTTACCTCGGTGCAAGTGAAGCTATAGACGTTGTAGATAGGAATGAATCCGTACAGACTGCTCGTAACAGTTACATTAATCAGAGCATCGCCGCCCTTTTGTTGAAGGGCATTATCCACAGCAGTGGAAAATGTAGAGTCTCCCCAAGGAATAATCGCAAGCACAAAATGCCGGCAGGCAGTTCCTTCAGCTGGCCCCAGATCTTGAAAGCTTCGACCGGCTTTGAGCAGTCCACCTGCATCAGCGGTACTTCTGGTGACGATTCCCAGGGTCCCGGAAGAACTACATCCTGTAATAATCAAAGTCATAAGTGCGAAAGACAAGAGCAAAACTCTGCTCGTCATGGCCAACCTCCTTTTGGTTAGTGGGTAGCAAGTTATGATTTGTCGTCGGGCCGGAATGTATACTGACAAAGATCAATATTGCAATACTAATTAGGTACGATAATAATTTAATCATCGTGTATCATTAGTAGGAGATAGCTAGTGGTGATTTCTTTCTATGAGCATCCTCGATCAATTTTTCGTCTATCATCCTGAGCCCTGGCAAGATCGCGACTGGGCGCGGCTGACCGGCTTGCCGCTTGAAGAGGTGTGGTTTCAGTCCACCGATGGGACGCGTCTGTTCGGGTGGTACGTCGAAGCGCAAGCCGATCATCCGGTCATACTCTGGTGTCATGGCAATGCCGGTAATGTGATCCATCGGCTGGAGAATCTAAAGCTTCTCTATCAGTTAGGCCTGTCGGTGTTTCTGTTCGACTATCGCGGCTATGGTCGAAGCCAGGGGCGGCCTTCGGAGGAAGGGCTCTATCAGGATGCGCGAGGCGCCTACGACTATCTGACTCGTACGAGAATGATCCGTTCCGAACGCATCGTCATCTTCGGGCGTTCACTCGGTGGGGCTGTGGCGGGGGAACTGGCCTTTCAGAAGCCTGCTGCGGGGCTGATACTCGAATCGGTGTTCCCATCCATTGAAGCGGTGGCCAAGTTCCACTACGGCGGGTTGCCGGTCCATTGGCTGTTGGGGGCAGATTTTAAACTGATCGATCGCCTTCCGCAGCTCTCGCTGCCGAAGCTGATCATTCACGGCGACAAAGACGACATTATCCCGCTCGAATTAGGCAAGCAGGTCTTTGAGGCGGCGAGGCCACCAAAATTCTTCTATCTCATCGAGGGCGCCGATCATAACAACACCTATCAGGTCGGTGGCACGGCCTATTTCAGGCGGTGGGCTGAGTTTGCTCACACCGTCATCCGATCTTAGCAAGCTGCTGAAAAAGTCCGCCAGCGGCGTTCTCGCTTCGTTTAAAGGCTCAACGTACTGAACCGTACGCCTCGCCTCTTCTCTCGCTGCGGCCTTGCTGGACGGCCTTTTTGAGCAGCTTGCTAGCCCGTACTCGAATCAGATTGTAAGACTTGAGGAATCGAGGTCGTGCAGGCAGGTCTCGCCCACGGTAAAATTTTATAAGAAGTGATTGGAGATCGCGCCAGCATTTGGTAGAGTGCCGTCGGTTGGCCAGAAGACCTGCTCAGGGGAGCAGGGGGATGGCGGCCAAAAGAGACTTGTTGATGCAATGGGTGAAGGAGGCCGGGGTGATGAGTTCTTTTCGTGTCCTGACGTTCAGTCTGTTGACGGTTGGAATGATGCTGGCTACCGGCTGTGCGGGGAAATCCGGCACCGTACAGACTCAGGGGGCCAGCGATGCGAGGCCGGCCGTTGAACAGGCTCCTCCGTTGGTTCTCACGGCTCAGCAAGATGCGGCTTCGGACGAACTCCTCGATCCATTTGCCAGGGCCGACGAAGCAGCCGGTGAGGAGTACGATCCCTGGGAGTCGTTCAATACCAGCATGTTTGAGTTCAACCGCCAGTTCGATCGCGTTCTGCTCAAGCCGGTTGCGAAGGGATACAATTTCCTTATGCCGAACTGGGTACAGATCAGTATCAGCAATTTTTATTATCACCTGCGCTTTCCGCCACGCCTCTTGAATAATATGTTTCAGGGCAAGTTCAAGGGGGCCGGCATCGAAGTCGGACGGTTCTTGGTGAACAGCACGATCGGTGGGGCGGGATTCATCGACGTGGCCAAAGACATGGGCTTAGAGACGCCTGAAGAAGATATGGGCCAAACACTCGGGCATTACGGTATGAAGCCGGGCCCGTATTTGGTGTTGCCGCTGCTGCCTCCCTTTACCGTCAGAGATTTCACCGGCTACGTTGGCGATGTGTTTTTAAACCCGATCAACTGGCTGGTTGCCCCGCTCATCGAGGTCAAGAACGTTCCCTCCCTCATTGCGCATAAGAACCGGACGACGACCAGTGTGATCCAATTCGGCGCCCGCGTAGAAGAGATCGTGAATGAGCGCTCGCGAAATCTCGAAAAATATCAGGGAGTCGAGGAGGCGACGCTCGATCTCTACACGGCTGTCCGTAATGCCTATCTGCAGAAGCGGGCGAAGGCCGTCCGAGAGTAGAGAAGTGTCGAGACCAGAAGCAAACAGCTTCGCAGGCTGCTCAAACAGTTTGTCCAGCAAGGCCGCAGCGAGTGAAGGGCCGAGGCGTACCCTCTGGGGTATGTTGAGGGTCTGAACGATGCGAGAACGACGCTGGCGGACTGTTTGAGCAGCCTGCTAGGAAATGATACCCAGCTCCCGTCCCACTGTGGCAAAGGCAGCGCTGGCTCGTTCTAGCTGTTCTCTGGTATGGGCCGCCGACATCTGGACTCGAATCAGCGCTTGCCCTTCCGGGACAACCGGATAACTAAATCCCACGACATAAATCCCTTCTTCCAACAACCGTTCTGCCATCCTGGTCGCGAGTGAGGCGTCGCCCAACATGACCGGGATGATGGGATGCTCGCCCGGAATGAGCCGGAATCCGAGGGCGGTGAGTTCCGCGCGGAAGAAGGCGGCGTTCTCGCGCAGCCTGGTTCGCAACTGGTCGCCTTGGGCTACGAGGATGACGGCCCGTCGAGCCGCTACGGCGATGACCGGGGGGAGTGAATTCGAAAACAAGTAGGGTCGCGACCGCTGCCGCAACAGTTCAACGATTTCTTTTCGTCCGGATGTAAACCCGCCTGCTGCGCCGCCCAAGGTCTTGCCCAATGTGCTGGTGACGATCTCGATCCGGTCCGCCACGCCGAAATGGTCCGGCGTCCCGCGGCCATGGCGTCCGAGCACACCGGTTGCATGACTGTCGTCTACGATCACGGCTGCATCGTACCGCTCTGCCAGCTCGACGATTTGATCGAGTTTCGCGAGATCGCCATCCATGGAGAAGACCCCGTCCGTCGCAATGAGGCGAAGGCGGCAGGCTGTCGCGTCACGCAGCTTGGCTTCCAGGTCCGCCATATCGGCATGTGCATAGCGAAGCTTGGTGGCCTTGCAGAGACGGATACCATCGATCAGGCTGGCATGGTTCAGGGCATCGCTGATGACGATGTCTTGCTCGCCGAGCAGCACCTCGAAGAGTCCGCCGTTGGCATCGAAGCAGGAACTATAGAGGATGGTGTCCTCGGTACCCAGAAAGATGCTGATCGTCTGTTCGAGCTGTAGGTGGAGATCCTGCGTGCCGCAGATGAACCGGACGGAGGCCATGCCGTAGCCATGTTCGTGCAGCCCTTCCATGGCGGCCTGTCTGATGTCAGGGTGGTTGGCGAGTCCCAGATAGTTGTTGGCGCAGAGATTGAGGACCTCACCTTGCGCCACACGAATCTCGGCCCCCTGCGGACTGAGGATCTGCCTCTCGGATTTGTAGAGGCCCGCCGCACGGATGGCTGCGAGCCGCGCTGAGACTGATTTCTTGAATGAATGGTAGGCCATCTTCTTAACTGAGCATATAGCCGTCAGCGATCAGCTGTCAGCTTGGATGGATGCAGATGGAGAACGCTTCGCAACAAATCTTGCCTGATAGCTGAAGGCTGACCGCTGAAAGCTTTCTACGGAATCAGCACCACTTTCCCGCATTGTCCTGAGTTGATCAACTCGAACCCCTGCGCAAAG
The DNA here is from genome assembly GCA_039916745.1 of Nitrospiraceae bacterium. Lineage (GTDB taxonomy): Bacteria > Nitrospirota > Nitrospiria > Nitrospirales > Nitrospiraceae > Palsa-1315. The sequence goes on along the minus strand of JBDSKU010000237.1, from coordinate 720 downwards.
TCTTTCATGGGAAAGGTATGGGTCATGATCGGCTTGATATTCAGCCCGGCCTGGAAGAGCCCGGCCAAGCGGTACCAGGTCTTGAAGAGTCGGCGGCCTGTCACACCATACACACGGATGCCTTTGAAAATTATGTCGTTCGGCAGATCAAACGCCACAGATCCGGTGGGAATGCCGAAGAGCGTGACACGTCCGCCGTTCCTCACGGCATTGAAGGCTTGATGTAATGCGGTTGGGTTTCCAGACATTTCGAGCGAGGCGTCGACCCCTTCGCCGGCGGTGATGTCATGAATGGCGGCGGCGATGCGATCGGCGGTTTCAGTTTTGGCATTGAGCACATGATCGACCCCGACCTGTTTGGCAAGGTCCAGGCGGTAGGCACTGACGTCCGACGCAATGATGGTGGCGGCGCCGGCCGTTCGTGCGACGGCGGCCGCGAAGAGTCCGGTCGGACCACAGCCGGTAATCAGTACCGTCTGTCCCGTGAGATCTTCGACTAAGGCGGCATCGACGGCGTTGCCGAGCGGTTCTTGCGCGCAGGCGAGTTTCGGTGGAATGGCGGGTGACGTCTTCCAGAGCACGGCTTCCGGCAAGACGACGTATTCTGCAAACGACCCATCGAGATCGACTCCCAGGATGCGATAGTTCTTGCAGACATGCGCCTGCCCGGTACGACATTGGAAGCAGCGACCGCATGTGAGGTGCGACTCGGCGGCAACA
>JBDSKU010000236.1:0-3577 GCA_039916745.1 Nitrospiraceae bacterium | reverse complement strand
GGAGGAAAACTTTATCGAAGCCCTCAGAAAAATGGACTTGTGGTTAGGAATGAGCACTGACATATGAGGACTGCGAGGAGAAATAAAATGAGTCGGGAGTCTTTCATTGCCAGAGTCACAACGCTTTCGGTAGAGGAGCACCCATGCCACGTCCTGAATCCTCGCGTGAGTCGACTACCTTTATTCGACAAGCCCGCTGACTATGTCGCGTAGCTGAACGAGTGAGACCAGCCAGCCTCGCGCACTATTGCCACAGCGATAGTTGCCAGCCGCTCTTAGGGCGTGCTGAAATGTGAACAGGAGGAAGGCACATGCGAATTGGAGTCATTGGCGCTGGCAGCATGGGAGAAATACTTGCACGACACCTCGCCAAGCTCGGACATCAGGTCTCGATCGCGAACTCAAGAGGACCGGAGAGTCTGATTGCCTTGGCGGCCGAGATCGGCGCGACGCCAGTTTCCGTTGTCGACGCAGCGAAAGTCGGAGACATCGTCATCCTCGCGATCCCTACGAAGGCCGTTGCCGATCTTCCGCAGTCGCTGTTTGCGCACGTATCGCGCAACGTTGTCATCATCGATATCGGCAACTACCACCCCGAGCTGCGCGATGGTCGTATCGATGCAATCGACCGCGGCATGCTCGACAGCCAATGGGTCGCGCAACAGATCGGGCACCCCGTGATCAAGGCCTTCAACAACATCTTCTCCAAAAGCCTTCTCGAAAAAGGCGTTCCGAAGGGAACAAAAGGGCGGATTGCGCTCTCGGTCGCCGGCGATTCGTTGGACGCCAAGACGGCAGTGCTTCGCCTCGTCGACGATCTGGGTTTCGACCCCATCGACAGCGGTGACCTGGACGATTCCTGGCGGCAGCAGCCAGGAACACCGGCTTATTGCCAGGACCTTGAAGCCGCGGCTCTCCGGCTCGCGCTTTCCCAGGCTGATCGAAGCCGGATCGCTGAATACCGCGCCGAACAGGAGGCTCGTATCAGGAGGTCTATCGCGGAACAGACAGCAAAACGATAAGAGGCAAAAGAAAAGAGAGAAGGATGAGCTGCCCCGAGTTTTGTGGACACCAGGTTAAGAGTCACTGACCCGTCGTTCGAACTCCAGCGGCGTGAGATAGCCCAGGCTCTGATGCAGCCGCTGGCGATTGTAGAACCCTTCAATGAACGCAAAGATCTCCCGGCTCACGCCGTCCAGCGTTCGATGCGGCTGGTGATGGACCAATTCATTCTTGAGGATGCTGAAGAAGCTTTCCGCCACGGCATTATCGTAGCAGTTCCCTTTGCGGCTCATGCTTGGCGTTAGCCCCAATGTCGTTAATTGCCGTTGATACGCCAAGGCACTGTACTGGGCGCCCCGATCGGTGTGATGGATGAGGCCCGGCTGGATGCGCCGTTGGCGCACCGCCATGGCCAGGGCCTCCAGCGTGAGCTGTTGATCCGGCTTGGCACTCATCGCCCAGCCGATCACCCGCCGGGAATACAGATCCAGGAGCACGGCCACATAAAGCCAGCCCGCTTGCGTCGGCACCGCCGTGATATCGCCCACCCAGACCCGATTGAGGGCGGTCGTCACAAAGTGTTGCTCCAACACATTAGGTGCGGGCGGCGGCAGGTGATGCCGTTCCACGCTGACGCGGAACCGGCGGATGCGCCGCACTTCCAGGCCCGCGAGCGTTCGGAGGCGTGCCACGCGATGTCGCCCACACGACAGGCCGGTTTGCTTTAAGGCCTGCCATAATTTGATGGCCCCGTACTCTTCGCGCGCCTGCTGATGCAGACGGCACAATTCGGGTAGCAGCCGCTGATCCGCCACCGTGCGAGCACTCGCCGGGCGATCCCGCCAGGCATAGTAACCACTTCGGCTCACGGCCAGCGCCGCGCACAAGCGCGTTACGCGATGCACCGATTCCTGTGTCCGGATAAACGCATATCTCACAGAGATTCTCGCGCAAAGTACCTGGCGGATTTTTTTTAAAATGTCGCGCTCCTCCGTGACCCGCGCCAACTCTTGTGTGAGGCGGTCAGTTCCGCGGCCGGTGCCGCTTGCCGACCGGACCCTGGAAAGGCCCCACCATGAGCGGCGATGTCCTGGCCATTTGTAGAGGCGATTACGAGGAATACCGAGTCCCCAGGCGATCTCGGCGGCGGGGCGTTGGCCGGCATTGAGCAGTTGGACTGCCTGTCGTTTAAACTCGGGCGTGAACCGTCGTCGTTCTGCCATCTCACACCTCCGTGGGGGCGTATCGTGCCCCCTTTCGAGGTGTCCGTCAAACCCGGCTAGCTCATTCTGAATTACCCGGCGCGTGGCCGTCCGGACCTTTCTCGCCTCGCCCATCCCCTCACCGCTCATCTTTCTCACACGGCGATAGACCGAGCTTGCCTGAAAAAGTAGAATGCCCCATCATCCCATGCAATTTTGATAAAGCCGAATATGCTAAGCGAGCAGTAGCGCTTCTAGCTTTCTGAGAGTGATAGGGAACAAAGGCGGAGCGAGGGGGCGAGCCGTTGAGGGTCCGTGGGACGCGCTAGGTCAGCAAGGAAGTGCGTGTGACAGGGCAACTGATGCCCGCTTGAGCGAGTAAAGTCTTTAACGACTACTCTAAGGCAGAATCGACTGTGCGGCCAAGAACGAGACTCTTGAGTGCACCGCGCCAGTCGAAAGGCAACTTGACCTTCCCCCAATTCCGTGGACACCCGGTTAAGCCACAGCCGTCCTCGCTTCGTACTCGGCTGGGGAGTCATAGCCGAGGGTCGAGTGACGGCGCTTCCGATTATAGAACACCTCGATGTATTCGAAGATGTCCTGTGTCGCCTCTTCACGGGTCGCGTAGCGCCGATGGTACACGAGCTCACGCTTGAGTGTCCCGAAGAAGCTCTCGACACAGGCGTTGTCCTAGCAGTTGCCTTTGCGGCTCATGCTGGGGATGAGACCGTACCCATCGAGTACGCGCTGGTAGCTCGTGGCGGCATACTGACTGCCGCGGTCCGAGTGGTGCAGGAGCCCCGCCGTGGGGGCCCGGTTCGCCAGCGCCATCGTGAGGGCCCGCTCGGCCAGATCTACGGTCAGCCGTTGGCCCATGGCCCAGCCGACCACCCGACGTGAGTACAGATCAAGCAGGACCGCAAGGTAGAGCCAGCCCTCCATGGTCCAGACGTAGGTGAGGTCTCCGGCCCACACCCGATTCGGAGCGTCGACCGTGAATGCGCGATCAAGGGTGTTCGCGGCCACAGGGAACCGATGCTGGGACTGGGTGGTGGCACGCCACTTCTTCACCGTCTTGGCTCGGAGGCCTGCCTGACGCATCAGTCGCGCGACGCGATGCTCGCCGATGCGGTGTCCCTGTTTGAGTAGGGCATCCCAGATGCTGGGACTGCCATAGGTCTCGCGGGATTCTTGATGGATCACTCGAATCGCCGAGAGCAGGGCACGAGCGCTCACTGACCGAGGACTCTCAGGCCGTGCTCGCCACGCGTAATAGCCCGCAGCCGAGACCGCGAGGGCGCGGCACATCAGCCGGATCGGATAGCGACGGTCGTGCTCCTGGATCGCGCGGTATCTCATTGGGATTCCCT
>JBDSKU010000235.1:0-2706 GCA_039916745.1 Nitrospiraceae bacterium | reverse complement strand
CGAATGGGCCGGGTCTCTCAATTTGCCGTGGCCGCGGCCCTCATGGCCGGCCGCGATGCCATGCTCGATATGGACCAAGAAGATCGCGATCGCGCAGCGGTCTGTTTCGGCACGTCGGTGGGCGGATTGAAAGAAGCCTTTGAAGCGCACGATTCAATGCTCGCCAAACAGTACAAACACACGAACCCCTTCACCATGACCACCACCTTCCCCAATGCCGTGTCTGCAGAAGTCTCGATCGCGATGGGCACCCACGGCGAATGTGAAACCTATTCCATCGGATGCTCTTCAACGGCAAATGCCATCGGTCGGGCCTACGACCTCATCCAGGCCCATGACGTCGATATTGTCGTGGCAGGAGGAGCCGAAGCCCCCCTGCACCCCACGATCTTTTCCGCCATGGATGCCGGAAGGACCTTGGCGCCAGACCAGGGAGGCACGATTCGTAATCTGCCCCGGCCGTTCGACCAAACCCGCTGCGGCATCGTCCTGGGTGAAGGCGCCGGCTGCCTGATCCTCGAAGAACAGGAACATGCCGAACGTCGCGGCGCCCCGATCTATGCCGAACTCGAAGGCTGGGCCTTTACCACCGACGCCTTCTCCATGGCCCGCCCTGACGACACGGGCAAAGAGCATCGCCGCGCCATCGATCGAGCCATGGCCTCAGCCCATTGGTTCCCGGAAGAAGTGGACTACATCAACGCCTGCGGCCTGGGAACCGTGGAACTGGATCTCATCGAAACGATCGCCATCAAGGAGGCTCTGGGCTCGCACGCCTATCAGATTCCCGTGAGTTCGTTTAAGTCTGCGCTCGGCCATGCCTTTGCAGCCAGCGGGGCCTTTCAACTGATCGGCACAGTGCTCGCGCTTCAACACCAATTCATTCCCCCCACGCTTCATCTGACACACCCGGATCCCCAGTGCGACCTGGATTATGTCCCCTGCGTGGGACAAGCGCGAACGCTGCAACGAGCACTGGTGAATAGTTTTGGGTTCGGGGGCAAAAACATCGTGATTCCCGTTTCACGCGTCGACAGTGCTGTATCGCACGGTCGGATAATCCGCGAGGGAGCGGTGGCCGGCTACCACAGATCTCTGGCTACGCCAGTCCTGGCACGGGCGACGAGTGCAGGATTCGTCCAATGAACGTCGTTCACCGAGGCCGATCGCATCAGCTTAGCGTGAGCCTGCTCTGCGGGAGGGAGAAGTCTGGCGTGAACGTTTTGCTCACCGCTACCGCAGATCAACTGTCGATCCCGGATGTGATCGCCGCCCTCTATCCGTACTGTCTCGACCTAGCAGGTCCGTGCGAGAAAAAACCCCGTAGACGTTCCACGACACATTCTTGGAAAGGGCGTTGAATCGATGAAGAGCCGGAGAAGCTTCCAGATACTAGACGGGTTTCGGCAATCCTCAGGCAAACGAAGGCCACAACCAGCCGCGTTGGCGCAGGGAAGCTCCCCCGAGCGCGCTGAGTCTATTGGTGCCCAGCCCGGAGACAGCCTTGCCGCTTCTCTCAAGACATCCGAAGAACGATTGAGCGCCCTGCTGCATGATCGCAGTCGCATCGGACGGGAGTTACATGACTCTGTACTCCATGCGCTCTACGCAATTAAGACGAGCCTGGCACAATCCTCCCAGCTGCGACGGGATACGGCGCTAGCCACGTCCTCTTCTCCACATCCAGTTGCCGACCAAATCCACAAACTCATCCAAGACATTCAACGGATGATTCCTGGAGGAGCCGCCGACACCATTGAGCCGTTTAGCCTGGTCTCCGAACTCCGATTTCTCGCCCGCACGTTTCAGCAGATGAGTCGGTTGCGCATTCGCCTGGCCATCGACCCGAAAGCCGAGGAGATCTTGACCTGCGAAGAGGCCCATGAACTCGCCGCCATCTCCAAAGAAGCCTTAACCAATTGCGTCCGACATGCCAGGGCCACAGGGGTTGTGATCGCCCTTCGACGGCTTGGCGCACGAGTCCAGTTGCGCATTCGAGACAATGGATCGGGCTTCGACGTCATGCACGGGCAGGCGAAAGGCATGGGGTTCGCGCACATGGAACATCGCGCTCGGAAGATTGGGGGGCGCCTGGACATCCAATCCGCGATGGGAGAAGGCACCTGCGTCACCGCTGACGTGTATCTTGAACCGGCACTCACCACGCTATGAAACGATCACGGACTCTTCATCTCACGGCCCCATCATCTCGTGCTCCAGGCCGGGACTTGAGCACACACACCAAGGCTGAAGCCCTCCGCGCGTCAAAATCCGCCATCCACACAGGGGAGCCCATCGAGCATTGTTATCGCGCGATCTTGGAGGCCTCCGGCAGCACAATCCTGCTTCTTTCGACTGAGTCCATCATTCTGGAATGGAACCATGCAGCCGAAGTGGTCTCCGGCTGGACGGCCGACGAAGCACTGGGCCGCAGCTATGTGGAGCTCTGTCTCCCCATCGAGGCGCGTGAGTCGTTCTTAGCCGAACTCGTGCGAGTTGCCGCAGGGACCGAATTACGAGGGCTCGTGAGCCCCCTCCGGACATGTGCCGGTTCACTGGCGATGCTCTCCTGGAATATGTCACGGGTGTTCGAGGCCGACGGGCGCCTGATCGGCCTCATCGCAATCGGCACCGCCACGGTTCCGCAAACCCGGATCGAAGAGGAGCTCCGATTGGCCCAGACCCAAGTGGATCACGCCGAGCGCC
>JBDSKU010000234.1:0-2816 GCA_039916745.1 Nitrospiraceae bacterium | reverse complement strand
GGAACGTTGGATGAGGACAAAGAAGTCATCAGAGCAGCGCTTCGAAAGCATATCCACTGGCATCGCAACTACGACAAAGTGCGTGGTAAGGCCCTGGACGAAAAGCTGAAAGGTGTTGAAGATCTCTATGAAAGACTTGTGCCCGAGGATCTTGTCGTCCGCCATCGCTGGCTCTTCACCAATGGCTGGCCCGAACTTCCTGCCCGTGTTCGAGACGGCGGTTTTGGTAAACGCGGGGAGCTTGTGGAGACCTGGCGTAGTGATGCGTTGCGTGAGCTTCATTCAATGCATGGATTGCCGGGAATCGAGCAGCTGGCCATAGCCTGTGCTCCTCAATCGTATTATGTGGGATTTGCGCTGGCCAAACTGAATATTGATAAAGCGAACCTTGCCGATTGGCTAGTCGAGATGGGAGGGAATTTCACAGTCAGTGAACCACTTACGATGGCTATTTCTGGCCTGCTGCGCGCATTAGAGGATAAAAACTCCTGCGAACTGATCAGCCTTGTCCTAGAGAAAGGCAAGCAGAGCAGCTGGCCAGCAGCACAGACGGCCAGCTTGTTGACACTGGCGCCAGTGAAGCGGACAACCTGGGACATTGTGAAATCCTGTGGCACTGAGACCGAAGATTGCTATTGGTCCGCAGTCTCCCCTGATCTCCGGTTGAGCAGCGACAAGAATGATTTCGAGTTCGCAGTTCGCCGATTGCTCTGTTCGGGCCGTCCTCGATCAGCATTGCAGGCTTGTCATTTTGAAATGAAGGATGTGGAACCTGGCCTTCTGGCAGAAATGCTAGAACGATTCCTCAAAGGTGAGGAACCAAGCGGACCATTGCCCGATTCATGGAGTCTCGGAGAGGCGGTTGATGCTCTGGAGGCTTCAGGGAATATCGAGAGCGACAGGTTGATACGGCTGGAGTTTGGCCTCATTCCAGTACTAGGCTATGAGGGCGAGCAGCATGCCAAATCACTGTACAATGCGATCCTGTCTGAGCCTAAAGTGTTTACTGAGCTACTTTGTATCATTTACAAGCCGGAAAATACTGAACGTGAAGTCGACCCTTCCGAATCCGAGAAGACTGCCGCTAGAATCGCGTGGCGAGTGCTGCATCACTGCAAACAACTTCCAGTTAGCCTACCAGATGGAACAGTTCAACATGACAGACTTGTAGCCTTTATTGAAGAGGCAAGGCGGCTCTCTAGTCATGCCGATCGACTCGCTGTATGCGATACAAACCTAGGACAACTTCTGGCTCACTCACCAGTTGGGATCGACAGCATCTGGCCTTTTGAACCTGTAAGAGACCTGCTAGATCGCCCAGAGCTAGAAGACATGCGCCGCGGGTTCCATACAGGAACGATGAACAAACGAGGCGCAACCTGGCGCTCCCCAGAAGATGGGGGAACCCAAGAGCGAACCCTTGCTACTGAGTACCGCAATTACGCACGTGCATTGCAGCATTCTCATGTGAACCTCGCTGCTGCTATCGAGAAAATTGCACGAAGCTATGAACGCTATGGGCAACGAGAAGATCTTGACGCTCAATTGCGCCAGGAAGGGCATTAACAAAGAAGGACCTTGAATCATCTTTCGGCGCGAAGCAGAGATCTAATTCATCTGGTTTTTCGGTCTATCGCCTGTCTGGCTCGACGAGGGCCAGAAAATGCTCGGGAGTCTTTTCTCAGTGGAATAGGCGAGGAGCAACGGGGACATTCTGACTTTCTCGGCGCGTGGCGGTCTCAGAGAAGAAGAAAATGCGTGCGGGCACAACCAATGACTGACGAGTACAATCTGCAACGATTTCTCGACGCACAAGAGCGCGGCTACGACACAATCCTTGATGAGCTGCGAGCCGGAAGAAAGTCCAGCCACTGGATCTGGTTCATCTTTCCACAGATCACAGGTCTTGGTCACAGTGGAACGGCACAGAAGTTTGCCATGACCTCCCTCGAAGAGGCCAAGACCTATCTGCAACACCCTGTCTGGCCCACAATACTCACGAAGACTTCTACTGCAATCGCCGATACGCCGCTACGACAAGCCTAACGGCTGGCGGGCTCGCCACTCAGTCAGTCAACATACTGTTTCAAGTATGCCTCCTTCCTTCGCAACTCCGCGCGCCCGTCTCGCGTGGCGTCTTGGCAGTTTCATCACGAACGCTCGTGAATAATGCGGGTTAGGTCCAAGGCTCAGAGAATGTACGCAGCTTGTCCTCAACGTGGGCGGGCACAACGCTGAACAGATATTCGGCTATCCAGACAATCTGAAATTCCGGTCATGCCTGACCTTGTTCATGACCGCGACCACCGAGAACAAAGTCTTCAAAGATGCCCTCCTCAAGTATTTTGACGGCAAGCCTGACGAATTGACTCTCGATATCCTCGCACATCAATAATAGTTTTAGTCCGCCTTTTCCATGCGAGCGCGGAGGCGGTTGCCCTGCCTGCGACTTGCGCCAGTGCGATCGACCCCTGAACCCCTCTCCCCCAATGCGGGCTGGGGCTCAGGGCGAGCGTCCTGGAGGAGCGGGGGGCTTTCTCCCCTCATTCTCAGATGCGGCGGAGACGGTTGCCTCATCTGCGACTTGCGCGAAGGCGCGGGCACCACACTTGTTGATCAGATGCAACCAGCTTCCAGCTGGCGATGCCGATGTTCGAAGTTCCGTTCATGCGAAGCAAGGAACGGAACGAGTTTCGGCATCGAGCAGATAAGAAACGTAGTGTGGTCGCGCCGAAGTGCCGGAGCAGGTGGAGCAACCGTCTCCGCCCCACGCATCTTGCCCTTCCGTAAGTCTCTATGTAAGGATTGATCCTGTG
>JBDSKU010000233.1:0-9600 GCA_039916745.1 Nitrospiraceae bacterium | reverse complement strand
GATGCAAGAGTCTATTGGTTTCGCAAAGTTGCTCAAACGCTGGCTGCTCGGGTTATTCGTAGCCTGTGCGCTCGCTGTCGGCCTCTATGCCCTGTTGACCAAGTCCGACGAGACGCCGTTACGTGCCGCCGGCCAAGGACAAAATCCTCAGGCCACGCGAACGGTACCGGTCCTGACCGCCGCTGCTAAAACAGGCGACATCGGCGTCTACCTCAACGGACTGGGGTCGGTCACTCCGCTCAATACCGTGACAGTGAGAAGCCGCGTCGACGGGCAGTTGATGCAGGTCCGGTTCAAAGAGGGCCAGCTTGTCCACAGCGGAGACCTCCTGGCCGAAATCGATGCGCGTCCCTTTCACGTGCAACTGTCCCAGGTCGAGGGACAGATGGCGCGCGACCGATCGCAGTTGAAAAATGCCCAACTCGACCTCGAGCGATACCGGGGACTCTTACCGCAAGGGTTTATTCCGAAGCAGCAACTCGATACCCAGGAGGCGTTGGTCCGCCAGCTTGAGGGAATGGTCCAGACGGATCAGGCACAGATCGACAACGCCAAGCTGCAGATCACATACTCCCGCATCACCGCTCCCATCACGGGGCGCATCGGGTTGCGCCTCGTGGATCAGGGCAACCTGGTTCGTACGAACGATGCCAATGGTCTGCTGGTCATTACCCAGCTGCAACCGATTACCGTGATCTTCACCATTGCCGAGGATAGTCTTCCCCCTGTGCTTGAAAAACTCAAAGCCGGGAAGCCGTTGGCGGTCGAAGCGTTTGACCGGGAGCAGAAGCGAAAGCTGGCCACAGGCACGTTGCTGACGGTGGACAATCAAATTGATCCGAACACTGGTACGGTGCGGCTAAAAGCGGTCTTTCCGAACGACGACAGTGAACTGTTCCCCAATCAGTTCGTTAACGCGCGTCTCCTGTTGGACGTCAAGCGCGGGATCACGGTCGTGCCTTCTGCCGCCGTGCAACGGGGGCCGAAGGGAACATTCGTCTACGTCGTGAATGCCGACCAGACGGTGGGCGTGCGGCAGGTCACGGTAGGCGTCTCCCATGGCGAGGAAGCTTCCATCGATACGGGCCTGGCACCCGACGAACTTGTCGTGGTCGATGGTACAGAGAAACTGCGCGAGGGGAGCAAGGTAGAGCTCCAGGGTCAGAACGGTCCGTCCGGAAAAGGCGGGCCCGATCAGCCGTCTCAGGGGGCCGAGAACCCGCGGAGAGGAAAGCGGTCGTGAACCCGTCCCGCCTGTTCATCCTGCGGCCGGTGGCGACGGCCCTATTCATGGCCGCCATTCTGCTTGCCGGCTTCATCGCCTATCGTCAGTTGCCGGTTTCAGCCCTTCCCCAAGTCGACTATCCTACGATTCAGGTGCTGACCTTCTACCCTGGCGCCAGCCCGGATGTCATGGCCTCTTCGGTCACAGCCCCATTGGAACGCCAGTTGGGGCAGATGCCCGGGCTGAACCAGATGACCTCCACCAGTTCCGGCGGCAGTTCGGTCATCACCCTGCAATTCAGTCTGGAACTCAACCTCGACGTCGCCGAGCAGGAGGTACAGGCTGCCATCAATGGCGCCTCCACATTTCTGCCGCGAGATTTGCCGAGTCCGCCCGTCTATAGCAAGGTCAACCCGGCGGATTCGCCGATCTTGACGTTGGCGCTGACGTCGCGCACCCTGCCGTTGTCTCAGGTGGAGGATCTCGCGGAGACGCGGTTCGCCCAGAAAATTTCCCAATTGTCCGGCGTCGGACTCGTGAGCATCAGCGGTGGGCAGAGGCCGGCGGTGCGGATCCAGGCGAATCCAAGAGCCTTGTCGGCCTATGGGCTCACGCTGGAAGACCTGCGCCTCGTCGTGGCTTCTGCGAACGTCAATCAAGCGAAAGGCGCCTTTGACGGACCGAAACGGGCTTCCATCATCAACGCGACGGATCAGCTCCTCACGAGCAAAGAATATCAGCCCCTGATCATCACCTATCGCAACGGTGCGTCGGTGCATTTGTCCGACGTGGCCGATGTCATCGACGATGTGGAGAACGTCAAGCAGGCGGCCTGGATGAACGAGGAGCCCGCGGTCATCGTCAACATTCAGCGTCAACCTGGGGCCAACGTCATCGATGTCGTGGACCGGGTCAAAAAACTATTGCCGCAGTTGCAAAGTGCCCTGCCCTCGTCGGTCCAGGTCACGGTGCTGACCGATCGCACGATCTCCATCCGCGCATCGGTCCGGGACGTGCAGTTCGAGCTGATGCTGGCGGTCGCGCTGGTGATCATGGTGATCTTTCTCTTCCTCCGGACCCTGTCCGCCACGGTCATTCCCGCGGCGGCGGTGCCTCTGTCGCTGGTCGGCACCCTCGGGGTCATGTATCTGATGGACTTCAGCCTGAACAATCTGACCTTGATGGCGCTCACAATCTCCACAGGCTTCGTCGTGGATGACGCCATCGTCATGATCGAAAACATCGCACGATACATCGAGAAAGGCGACTCGCCGCTGCAGGCTGCGCTCAAGGGGGCGGAGCAGATCGCGTTCACCATCCTCTCTCTGACCGTCTCGCTCATCGCCGTCTTGATTCCGCTCCTGTTCATGGGCGACGTGGTGGGTCGGTTGTTCCGTGAGTTTGCCGTCACCCTCAGCATCACGATCCTCATCTCGGCCGTGGTGTCGCTGACATTGACGCCGATGATGTGCGCGCGGCTGCTTCGCCATACCCCCAAGGCGGAGGAGGGCCGGTTCTACCGGGTCTCTCAAGACCTGTTCGACCGGACCATCGTGGCATACGGCCGGACCTTGCGCTGGGTGCTGAACCATCAACCGGCGACGTTGGCCGTGGCAGTGGGCACGCTCATCTTTACCGTGCTGCTCTATATCGTCGTGCCCAAGGGGTTCTTCCCCATTCAGGATACGGGCGTCATCCTGGGTATCTCCGAAGCCCCCCAGTCGATCTCGTTCGCGGCGATGGTTGAGCGGCAGCAGGCCCTGGCTGCCAACATCCTGACCGATCCCGCCGTGGCGAGTCTCTCCTCCTTTATCGGGGTGGACGGGACCAATAGCACGCTGAACAGCGGGCGCATCCAGATCAATTTGAAGCCCCTCTCCCAGCGGAGGATCAGCGCCGGCGACGTCATCCAGCGGTTGCAGTCGCAATTGACGAAGGTCGAAGGGATCGCCTTGTATCTGCAGCCGGTGCAGGATCTCACGGTAGAGGACCGCGTGAGCCGGACGCAGTACCAGTACACCCTCGAAGATGCAGACCCGCTGGAGCTGAACCGGTGGGCGCTCAAGCTCGTCGACACGTTGCAGACGCTGCCCGAGTTGCGCGACGTGAGCAGCGACCAGCAGGATCAGGGACTGGCGTCCATGCTGGTCATCGACCGCAACACGGCATCGCGCATGGGCATCACGCCACAAGTGATTGTCGATACCCTCTACGACGCGTTCGGCCAGCGCCAGGTGTCCACGATGTTTACCCAGTTGAACCAGTATCGTGTCGTGCTGGAAGTGATGCCCGAGTTTCAGCAGGGACCGAACGCATTGCAGTTCCTGGATGTCCGGTCCCTGAGCGGCGGCCAGGTTCCGCTGAACGTGTTCACGCAGGTCACGGAAACGACCACGCCACTGGTCATTAGCCGTCAGGGCCAGTTCCCCGCGGTCACACTCTCATTCAATCTCGCGCCGGGCGGCTCGCTCGGCGGCGCGGTGACCGCGATCGAGCGGGCTGCACAAGAAATCGGAATGCCGTCCAGTATACGGGGAAGTTTCCAGGGCACAGCCCAAGCGTTCCAGGCCTCGCTGGAGAATCAGCCCTGGCTGATTCTCGCCGCGCTCGTCACCGTCTATATCGTGCTCGGGGTTCTGTACGAGAGCTACATCCATCCCCTCACGATCCTCTCCACGCTCCCGTCCGCAGGAGTCGGCGCATTGCTCGCCCTAATGCTCTTCCGCACCGAGTTCAGCGTGATCGCGTTGATCGGCATCATCTTGCTCATTGGCATCGTGAAGAAGAACGCCATCATGATGATCGACTTTGCGTTGGAGGCGGAGCGGAAAGAAGGGAAACGGCCGGAGGAGGCGATCTATGAAGCCTGCTTGTTACGGTTCCGGCCGATTATGATGACGACGATGGCCGCCTTACTCGGCGCGCTCCCGCTGGCCATGAGCACGGGAGTCGGATCGGAACTCAGGCGGCCGCTCGGCATTGCCATTGTCGGCGGGTTGATCGTCAGCCAGGTCTTGACCCTCTATACGACACCGGTGGTGTACCTGGCATTCGACCGCTTGGCGCGACGGATTGGCGAACGCCGATCCTCGATCACGGGACATGAAGTCATAGACCAGAGTTCGACATGAACATCTCGGCGACTTTCATCCAACGACCGGTCGCCACCACGTTGCTGACGATCGGGATCACGCTGATCGGGCTGGTTGCCTTCCGGTTCCTTCCTGTGGCTGCTCTCCCGGAAGTAGAATTTCCGACGATCAACGTCTCGGCCAATCTGCCGGGCGCCAGTCCCGAGACCATGGCGACGTCGGTGGCAGCCCCGTTAGAGCGCCAGTTCACGCGGATCGCGGGCGTGACCGAGATGACCTCCACCAGCACGCTCGGGACCACGAGTGTCACCTTACAGTTTGAGCTGAGTCGCAACATTGATGGCGCCGCCCGCGATGTCCAGGCGGCGATCAACGCGGCGCGCGCCGATCTCCCGGCCATTCTTCCCAGTAATCCTAAGTATAAAAAGGTCAATCCGGCTGACGCGCCGGTGCTGATCCTTGCCGTGACCTCGGAAATTGTCGGCCGGGGGAAGATGTACGATGCCGCGTCGAGCATTCTCCAGCAGAAGCTCTCGCAGGTGGAGGGGGTGGGGCAGGTGAACGTGGGAGGCGGCTCGCTTCCGGCTGTCCGCGTCGATCTCAATCCCACCGCGCTGAACAAGTATGGGATTGGGTTGGGCGACGTCCGTCGAATGCTGAGCGGCACCAACGTGAACCGGCCGAAAGGTCAGCTGACGGATGGAGCCCGCACGTGGGAGATCAGAGGCAACGATCAACTCCACACGGCCGAGGACTACATGCCACTGGTCGTGGCCTTCCGGGAAGGCCGGGCGGTGCAACTGTCGGATGTCGCGACTATCGAAAACTCAGTCGAGGACCTGCGGGCAACGGGGATGGCCAACGGCAAGCCGGCGGTCCTCGTCATCATCTATCGGCAGCCGGGGGCCAACATCATCGAGACGGTGGATCGGGTGCGCGCCCTGCTCCCTCAGTTGGAAGCCTCCATTCCAGGCAGCATGGCGCTCTCGGTGGTGATGGACCGGACGCCGGTCATTCGCGCGTCGTTGCATGACGTCGAACGGACGCTGATCATCTCTGTGGTCCTCGTCATCCTGGTGGTGTTCATTTTCCTCCGGAGCGCCCGGGCGACCCTCGTGCCCATCGTGGCGGTGCCGGTGTCGCTCATCTCGACGTTCGGCGTCATGTACCTCTGCGGGTACAGCATCGACAATCTCTCGCTCATGGCGCTCACGATCGCGACCGGCTTCGTCGTGGACGACGCCATCGTGGTTCTGGAGAACATCAGCCGGTACCGCGAACAGGGCGTTCCCCCGTTCGAAGCGGCGTTGCGCGGAGCGAAGGAAATCACCTTTACGGTGCTCTCGATGAGCCTCTCGCTGGTGGCGGTGTTCCTCCCCATCTTATTGATGGGCGGCATGGTCGGGCGGCTGTTCCGCGAATTTGCGGTGACGCTCTCCGTGGCTATCATCGTGTCGCTCGTCGTGTCGTTGACCACGACGCCCATGATGTGTGCCAGGCTTCTCACACAGGAACAGACCACATCCCATGGGTGGTGGTACCGGGTCAGCGAACGGTTCTTTGAGGGGATGCGGGGCGGCTATGGGACGAGTCTGGCCTGGGTGCTCCGGCATCCGCGCAGCATGTTGGCTGTGACGCTCGCGACGATGGGGCTCAGCATCTACCTCTATGTAATCGTGCCCAAAGGGTTCTTTCCCCAGCAGGATACCGGCCGCCTCAGCGGCAATATCCAGGCGTCACAGGATATTTCGTTTCAGGCCATGCGCCAGAAACTGACCGAAGTGGTGGGGATCATCAAGAATGATCCTGCCGTGGACAATGTGATGGGATTCTCCGGCGGCGGCGGAAGTACGACCAATACCGGTCGTATGTTCATTGCGTTGAAGCCCCTCGAAGAACGGCAGCTCAGCGCCGATCAAGTGATCGCCAGGCTCCGCGGCAAACTCGCCAAAGTGCCCGGGGCGCCGACCTATCTCCAGGCGGTCCAGGATTTGCGGATCGGTGGGCGTGCCAGCAGCGCGCAATATCAGTACACGCTGCAGAGTGTCGATCTAGGCGAACTCAGCACCTGGGCACCGAAGGTCGAGCGGAAGCTCCGCACCTTGTCGCAAATCGTGGATGTGAACAGCGATCAGCAGGACAAGGGCCTGCAGTCCCTCGTCATCTTCGACCGCAGTACCGCCTCCCGTCTTGGCTTGAGCCCGCAGCTCATCGACGACACCCTGTACGATGCCTTCGGCCAGCGGCAGGTCTCGATCATGTATACCCCGCTTAACCAGTATCACGTCGTCATGGAGGTCGCGCCGCAGTTTTGGCAGAACGCCGCCGCCTTGAACGATATCTTTGTGCGATCGCCGACCGGAGCGCAGGTTCCCTTGAGCGCGGTCGCCCGCTATGAGCCCACCTCCACCCTCCTGTCCGTCAACCACCAGGGGCAGTTTCCCGGCATTACGTTGTCGTTCAATATGGCGCCGGGCGCCTCACTCGGGGAGGCAGTGCAAGCGATTGAGCAATCCATGCGGGAGATCGGCCTGCCGGGCGATATCCGGGGCAGTTTCCAGGGCACGGCCAAGGCCTTTCAGGCGTCGGTGGAGAATCAGCCGCTGTTGATCCTCGCCGCACTGGTGACGGTTTACATCGTGCTCGGGATTCTGTACGAGAGCTACATCCATCCGCTCACGATTCTCTCCACCATTCCGTCCGCGGGCGTCGGCGCGTTGCTCGCCTTGCTCCTCTTCAAGACAGAGCTGAGCATGATCGCGCTCATCGGCATCATTCTGCTGATCGGGATCGTGAAAAAGAATGCCATCATGATGATCGACTTCGCCTTGGAGGCAGAGCGGAAACAGGGGAAGCCGCCGGAAGAGGCGATCTATGAAGCCTGTTTGATGCGTTTCCGTCCGATCATGATGACGACCATGGCGGCGTTGCTAGGGGCGCTGCCTCTGGCCATCGGGACAGGGGTGGGATCGGAATTGCGCCGGCCGCTCGGCATCGCGATCGTGGGTGGCCTGCTCGTCAGCCAGCTCCTCACGCTCTACACGACGCCGGTGATCTATCTCTACATGGACTGGTTGCGGCTCTGGTTCCTACGGATGCGCACGGGATCGGTGCAGCGGGTTGAGCAAGGCGTGAGCGGAGCGGTGACGACGACACGGTAGAGGATTGTCACGGGAGAGGCATATGACAATGCGCGCACAGAGTCTCCGGCCCTCACGATCGAGCGGCATCGTATTGCTGTGGGGCAGCCTGTTATGGCTCTCCGGCTGCTCGACACCGCAAGCTCCGCCTCCCAATTCCGACGTCATGCGTCAGCATGCAGATAAAGCCTTTCAACAGCTTCATGTGCAGGAGCAGCCGCAGACTCACATTGAAACTTCCTCACAGTCACAGACTTCTGCCGCGTCGGATCTGCCGCCTGTGCAAGCCTTCTCCAACAAGGCCGGTGTCCAGATTCCCTTGGCGGAAATCCAACAATCCGACGATGGCTACGTCCGTGCAACCGGATATGGGAGCCTCTCAAAGGGGCTCTTTCTTTGCCAGCACTCAGCTGACTTGGCTGCACGCGTGGAACTCTCGAAACTTATCCGCGTGAAAGTCACGGAGAGATCGACCGATCGCATTCGCGAACGTACGGGGAAGGACGCGGAGCAGGATATCGAAATCGTCCGCGAAGGACTGGTCAACGAGGTGCTGTCCGAGGTGCGAGTTGTGGATCGTAAAATAGATAAGGATGCCGCCATCTGTTCGAGTACCGCGGTGATTCCCAAGAAGAACCTTACCTCCCCGCCGGTCTCCGGCAGCAACGCCAACGTCAATAAGCCACAGTAGCGATCTGCTCGCCTCGTCCTGCCTGCCAGGCGAGCGACAGATCTCGCGCCTCACCGAATATCCAATCCATCCGGGAGGTCAGGGGTATCCGACAAGACGAAGACCTGTCAGCAAAGCATGATCGAGCCATACCCGCACGCGTGACAGATCGCCACTCTAGAGTGAGGCTGGCACGGGGTATGCTCGTGCGTATCTGAGAAAATGTTGCTGTACGCCCGTTGACACATACTTTGAAGAGGAGTAAGGATGAAGTCGTACGTATAAGGTTTCGCGTGAAGGGGAGGGCCCAGCGCGCGCCTGTCAGCACAATCCCCGAGGTGACATCAAACCAAGGAGGAGGTGGAAATGGCAGACCTTAGTCCCCCAGATCACAACGGCCCGCCGAGTCACAAGCGGGCTTCTCGTCAGGCACACTAGCCGGTTCTCCATCGGCTCTCGCATTGCCACGTAAGGCAGCACACCTACCGACGAGCCATTCTGGAGCATGCGGGCCGGCATGATGAATACAAGCGGCTTACATGAAGCTGCTTCTCCTCTGACGAGTCGTCCGTTGACCTTGTCCTTCGCACGGGCCTTTACTACCAACGCATAATAGAGAGACTGTCGGCGTCCTAAGCGCCAGCTACGGGCGACCTCCCACCTAGTGCAGGGTCGCCCGTGTTGTTTCTTTCTTCAACGAGTCGAACGGTCTTCGGAGACCGATGACTCGGCCAGGTCGTCGTGGCATCGGGCAGGCGATGGCGCACGGAGAGGATAAAGAGCGAGACTGCTCACGACAGTGAGAGAAGGAGGTAGCCATGCTTGTCCATGAAGTCATGTCAACCGGTCTCGTGACAGCCAATAAGACAGATACGGTCCGGTCGGCCGTGATAAAAATGATGAACCGCCACTGTGGCGCCATTCCCGTT
Source organism: Nitrospiraceae bacterium (assembly GCA_039916745.1). Lineage (GTDB taxonomy): Bacteria > Nitrospirota > Nitrospiria > Nitrospirales > Nitrospiraceae > Palsa-1315. Next base: position 544 of record JBDSKU010000233.1, on the reverse strand, counting down.
GTCGAGGGGAATGCCCAGCTCATTGGAATGGTGACGTTGCGTGATGTGTTGCTGCCGCTATATCCCAACTATGGCGACTATATTCACGACAACGTGCATAGCCGGGATTTTGTCGAGATGGAAGAGGGATACCCGGAGGTGCTTGGCGGGAAAATAGAAGAGATCATGAGCCGGAATCCCTTGACGGTGGCGTCCCACGATCCCGTTCTGGAAGCCGCCTCGTACATGGGGCTCAAGAACTTCCGGCGCATCCCTGTCGTCGACCAGGGTACGCTGGTTGGAATGCTCAGTATTGGCGACATCAACCGCGGGTTGTTCTACGAGAAAGGGATGCAAGGGTAAGCCCCTGCGTCCGGCTGAAGCACTACAGTTCATGCGCCTATGGCGCGTGGGCTCAGGTCGATCCGGGCTCTTGCTGTCGAGGGAGACTGGGCATAGAATAATCGTGTCGATGGAGTAGCGGCTTCGTTCAGGGAGGCCGTGGTGTTTTGGGAAACAAGACAACCGTCGAACCACCCCGCTCGATCCTGTTCGTACTGCGGCC
>JBDSKU010000232.1:0-2758 GCA_039916745.1 Nitrospiraceae bacterium | reverse complement strand
GAGTACGACTCGTTCGGGCTGTGGCTGCGTATTGATCAACGGTGCCCGCCAATGTCTGCTGCGCCAACCGGAGCGAATTTTGTCCACCCCTGAACCAGCCTGTTCCCCACCACCAATCATGAGGAACATCTTCTGTAGGGATTTATTGCGGCATTCGCTGACCCCACCACGCCGGAACTGTTCCAGAGAGACCAACAAGGTACCGGGATTTCCAAAGACGAATCGATCAGGATAACGTTCCACCACTACCCCACCAGGCGCTGTGTAGTCGGCATGAATCAGCGCGTTCACGAAGGCCTCACGCAAGGACTCATGCGCAGGTGTGTCGTCTCGGCGCATCCCGCCCTCTAGTTGAAAAGGCACTGGCAGGCCGGCAGACAGTTTCGGCCACACCCGCTGGTAAAACTGGAACAGGTTAGCTTCCCATGTGCCATCAGGGTACACACGATCGCTCCAGCGCGTGGCAGGATCGAGCTTTTCTCGATAATCGACGAAATACGATGGCGCGGCCTCCGGGTCGCGAATCGCCTGGTCCTTCCCGAACATCAAGAGCCCCGCAAGAGTGAGCCCCTCTGCACCCGACACACGATCCAGCCTCCAACCGCCCAGCCGCTCCAGCAGTTCCTTATTCTCCAGAGACAACCACGCGTGCTCACCCTTTGCTGCACGAAACCGCTGGCGAAATTGCGTCAAGCTTGTCTGGTGGAGATCATTCAGCGTGAAGCCAGCCAGAATACGGTGATCGGGAGGGATCGGGTCCGCATCCGCCAACATACGGCGGACTTCGTCTTCGGTGCAGCGATAATCACCTTCGTGATGACGGCGAAAGGTGTTGCCGAACGGGGTCGGACCTATATACACAGGTCGGTCCCCACGCCCAGCGCGTGGCACGTGAATAGCCAGGAGCTGCGCTTGCTCTATCGTAATGGACTGAATATCGTCATTAGTGAGTACGTTACGACTCACCTTGCCGCGATTGTTTAACCCATCCCAGAGATTTTTCTGATACGCGCCGAGTTGCGCCGCTGTGAGGCCGTCCAGCTGCACACCGTGATCGTCTTCACGTACGCCCAAGATCACGATGCCGCCATCGGTATTAGCAAAAGCGCTGTAAGTTTCCCAAAAGCTGCCTGGGAATCCGCCTCGTGCAGATTTAAACTCCCAGTCGGTCGTCTCTCCGACCTGAATGGCTTCAAGAATGCGATCGATTAATTCGGCGCTAATGGTCATTACACCGTCTTAAAGCTCGTGACGCCTTTAGTCTTGAAGATTTGCACGGCATTGGCCTTGAGCTGATCGTTGCCGGCAAAGCCTTCGTCCAGGCACACGACGCGCTCCGGCTTCTTCGCCGCCATGCCGCGGATCAAGTCCAGAGTCAATGCGCCTTCCAAGCAGATGAAGAGAGCACCACCGGCCACGCTGTGAACGGTCTTGCCCGCGAGCTTCAGAGTCTCGACTGGCGTGGTGAGCGGGAAGCCGCTCTTGAGAAGAATTTCATAAAGCAGATCGTCTGCCATTCGGCCCTCGCGGATGTGATCCACGTGTAGGTCAAGCTGTTTCTCCAGCGTCGGCGCATTGTGAGGAACGTCAGCATTCCATGGCTTGAAGTTCGACTCGGCCAGCTTGAAGACACGGAAGCCGCGGTCGTGCGGCTGCTTGCCGTCGAGGTCTAGCTTTTCCGCATCCTTCTCGTTGAGCTTCTTGATGACGCGACGGACGCGCTCCCTAGTGATGTCCGCAATGGTCGGGTAGTCCTTGCGCTCCGTCGGTTCGGGTAGTTGGATGAGGATGAACTTGCGATTGCCACCATCTTGCTTGTTCAGATCGAGTACAGCGTGCCCGGTTGTGCCTGAGCCCGCAAAGAAATCAAGAATTAGATCGTCTGGGCTAGTGACGTACGCCACTAAACGCTTCAAGTCGTCTGTTGGCTTCGGATTGTCGAAAATGCGCTTGCCATCAAAAAGAGCGTTAAATTGATTAGCCGACGTTTGCGCGTAGCTGTAGTGCACGCTTACCATTACTTGATCGCTATTCTCAAATAAGTTGGTGCGCACACGAGGAACCGTGGTTTCGTCCGGCCCAAACACAATCCGCCCCTTCTTTACCTCTTCCCAGAATCTCTCTGGCGTAGGATAGCGCCAGCCACTTGTTGGCAACTTGCAAGGTCTCTTAGATTTCGGATGTAGCACCTCATATCTAGGTCCATCGCCGCCTGGCCAATTAATATTCCCATCGTCTCTGTAAGGCCCTTGTTTATCTACCTTTGTAAATCGCGTTAATGGCCTGCGCGGGTCATCTGGCAGAATCTTGGAATAGAATTCCAGCAAACCCTCTCGAACTGCATTCCAATCAGAGTTCGTAACTGCTCTTAACCGCTCGAACTCCAGCTTGACCTCAGTGACGCCTTCTTTTTCGCCTCTGAATATGACTTCCTGTTCGAAAAGAAAGGTCTCGTTCTTGAAATAGACAACCATATATTCATGGCCAACTGAAAAATACTTGGCATCGTTCTTCCGGTTTCGATCCCAAACCAGCACTGCAACAAAGTTTTCTTCCCCAAAGACTTCATCACAAAGTTGACGCAGGTTATACATTTCTTTGTCGTCAATGCTAATAAAGATAACCCCATCCTCCTTCAAGAGATTCCGCGCGAGGTAAAGTCGCGGGTACATCATGTTCAGCCACTTGGAGTGGAAGCGTCCATCGGTCTCGGCGTTCGTGCTGAACTTCTTCCCCTCGGCATCCACCTGTCCGGTGT
>JBDSKU010000231.1:0-18476 GCA_039916745.1 Nitrospiraceae bacterium | reverse complement strand
CCTACTCAGCGAGCTGGCGAAAGACATCACTCTACGTCCGGCATAACGTCTCCCGCGGGGGTTGATTCGTTCAACGCATCACTTCACGCACGCCCCATTCTGCTGCTCCCTCCGACCAGACAAGATCGTATAGGCGGCCGGAACCAAAACCAGCGTGACGATGGTTGAGACGAGAAGCCCTCCGATTAACACGACACCAATTTGGCGTCGGCCGGCTGCCCCCGCGCCGGAGGCGAGCGCGAGAGGAAGCGCACCTAGTACCGTAGCCGTGGTTGTCATTAAAATCGGACGGAGGCGCATCGTCGCCGCTTCGATCACGGCCTCCACACTCTCCACCCCTCGAGCACGTAGCTGATTGGCGAACTCTACGATAAGAATGGCATTCTTGGTTACAAGACCGATTAAAATTATCAACCCGATTTGGCTGTAAATGGTTAAGCTACCCCCTGTTAGGGTGAGCGCAACCAAGGCGCCAGTGACAGCGGGAGGCACCGCGAACAGAATCGTGAAGGGATCCCGAAAGCTTTCGAACTGAGCCGAGAGCACCAAAAAGATGACCGCAAGCGCCAGCGCGAACGTCACGTACAGGTTCATATTACTTTCCACAAATGTCTTCGACTCCCCGGCGTAGGTCGTCCGCATACTCGGCGTCAAGATATCTTTCGCGGCTTCATTGAGATAGGCCAGCGCCTGTCCCAACGTGAACCCCTCCGCCAATCCGGCGCTGATGGTGACGGCGCGCATGCGATCGACATGATTCAACGATTCCGGCGCAGGCTCTTCCCGCACCGTGACGATATTACTCAGCTGCGCCAGCTCCCCCTCTTTGCCCCGTACATACAACCCGCTGATGTCGGACGGTTTCTCGCGGCGACGATCGTCGACTTTCACGATCACTTTGTACTGACGCCCATTCTGCGTAAACGTCGTGACCGATCGTCCGCTGAGCAGCGTTTCCAATGTCCGTCCCACCGAAGACACCGACACGCCAAGATCGGCCGCTTTGTCTCGATGCGTCTCAACAGCAACATGCGGCGTATTGAGCGCCAAGTTCATATCCGGCGTGACAAACCCTGAATGGCTGGCCATTTTCTCCATCAATCGCTCGGCAGCCTGCTGCAACTCCTGATATTCCAGACCTCCGATGACGAACTGTACGGGGGTATTCTCTGACCATTCCTCAATCGACGGCGGATTGAGGAGATAGGCCTTTACCCCGGTCAACGTGCCCAATTCCCGATTCAGCGCCGCGACGATCTCCTGCTGGCTCCTCGTCCGATCGTTCCAATCGCGTAAGGTCACCCAACTGGCGGCCCGATTCACAATGGTGGGGCTCTGTCCGCGCGCCACGACTGTGTAGTTCGACAGCACTTCTGGAACAGAACTGACCAGCGATTCCAACTCACGGGCATAGGTGTCGGTATATCGGATCGTGGCTCCCGGGGGAGCGGTAAGAAATGCGGAAAACCACCCGGCATCCTCAAGCGGGGCCAGTTCCGACGGCAGACGCTCCAAGAGAACCAAGCTGCCCAGGCTCGCTCCCAGGCCTACAATCACCACCGCCACCCTCGCTTTCACCACCCAACCCAACAGACCGCGATACCTACCGAGGACACCATTGGAAACCTCCCCGGTAAATCGGCCCCAAGACGACTGACCGGAGTCCTGGCGCAACACACGCCCGCACATCATCGGCGTCAGCGTCAAGGCGACAAAACCGGAAAGTAAAACAGCCGAAGCCACGGCGATGGCGAGTTCGGCAAACAGCCGCCCGACGAGCCCTGACAGAAAAGCAATCGGGATAAACACCGTCACCAGCGAGATCGTCGTCGCGACGACGGCGAAGGCAATTTCGTTCGTGCCTTCGACCGCCGCTCGAAGCGGCGGCATGCCGTCGAGAATCCGTCGATGAATGTTTTCGAGCACGATAATCGCGTCGTCGACCACGAGTCCAACGGCCAACACCAGCCCGAGCAGCGTGAGCACGTTCAGCGAACAGCCCGTAAGCGCCATCACGGTGAAGGTCCCAATGATCGATGCCGGAATCGCCACCGCCGGCACGAGCGTCGCCCGTACGCTGCCCAGAAAACCAAAGATCACCAGCACCACCAGCACCAGCGAAAGCCCCAGCGCGACGTAGACTTCATGGAGGGACCGTTCGATGGGCGCTGAACTGTCGAAGGCAATCGTGAGCGTCATCCCTTTCGGCAAACTGGCGCCGATAGCAGGCAGTTGTTCTTTGAGTGCACGCGCGACGGCCAACGTATTCGCTTTGGACTGCCTTGAAACCGCGATTCCCAAAGAAGACGTGCCATTGAACCGCCCGAACTTGCGAGTATCCTCGGCTCCGAGTTCGACCCGCGCGACATCCTTCACGCGAACCGGATAGCCCTCGCGATTGGCCACGATGAGATTCTCGAATTGCTCCGGCGTATGCAGGCTGCCGCTGAGCGATACCCCAAATTCCATCTGATCGCTTTCGATTCGTCCAGACGGAATCGAAGCGTTCTGATTTCGAATCGCCTCTTCCACCTCCTGGACGGTCAGGCGACGCGCGGCGAGACGATCGGGATCCAGCCAGATCCGCATCGCATACCGCCGCTCCCCGTCGAGATACGCCGTCGACACGCCGGGCACCATGACCAGCCGCGCTTTGATAAACCGGTCGGCCGTATCCGACAGCTCAAGCTCGGAATGCCGGTCGCTGGACAGAGCCACCCACATCACTTCCGTATTGTCCGACGCAGCCTTGGACACGGTCGGCTCCTGAATGCTCAGCGGCAGCAACGGACGGATCAACGCGATTCGATCGCGCACATCGTTCGTGGCCGCATCCAAGTCACGCCCCAGCTCGAATTCTATGGTTACCGCCGAGACTTCCTCGCGACTGGCGGACGTGATCGTTCTCAACCCTTGGATTCCGCTGAGCGTATCTTCGAGAGGCGTCGTCACATCCGCCTCGATAACGGAGGCGCTGGCGCCCAAATACACCGTACGAACTGACACAATGGGAGGTTTGATATCCGGATATTCGCGAACGGAAAGACGCATGAAGCTCAGCGCGCCGAACAACACAAGCAGGAGTGTCATCACGAGCGCGAAGACCGGCCGATGAATAGAGGTATCCGACAGCTTCATGCCGGGATTCGGCGCGGGTATAGAGGTGGGCTCAGCATCTGAAACGATCCCTCGCTCCGATTCAGGTTACTTGATCGAAACACGCATGCCATCGTGAAGCTTGTGGGTGCCGGTCCGCACCACGAGATCCCCCTCTTTCAGACCGGCACGGATCTGGATCATGCCCCGCTCGCGAGCCCCCACGGCGATCTCGGTCAATCGGAGGGTCTGGTTGTCTATCCGAAACACCATCGTCTTCTCTCGCTGCAAAAACACGGCCTCCTCAGGGATCAGCAAAGCATGGACCTCCTGGCCCAGCCTCAACTGCACTGTGGCAAAGAGTCCCGGACGGAGTGTTCCCTCAGGATTCGGCACCGCTGCCCGAACGGCTACCGTCCGATTCACCGCATCGACGCGCGGGTCGATCGCCGAAACCTGCCCTTCGAATACGGCTTCAGAAAATGCGTCCATCGTCACAACCAATCGCTGTCCTACAAACAGCCGGCCGAGCCATACTTCCGGAATCTTGAAGTCCACATGCAGCGTGCGAAGATCCTCAAGATTGACGATATCCTGGCCGGGTTGAACATAATCGCCGACCGACACGCGTCGCAGACCCAGCGTACCGGTAAACGGCGCACGGATGACGGACTTTTTCAGACGCACGGCGTAGAGAACGCTATTAGCGGCGGCGGCCTGCAGAGTCAATCTGGCTTCATCCACCTGCTGCGCCGGCACAATCGTGGTCTGCTGGCCGGCAAGCCTCTTCAGGCGCTCATAGGTGACCTGTGTAATCCTCTCCTGAGCGGCCGCCTGATTGACTTGAGCCTGAAGCTCTTCCTGATCCAGTTCGATCAGCGGAGTTCCACGCTCGACTAATTGTCCATCCGTAAAATCAATCCGCCGGATCACTCCGGAGATTTCCGGCCTCACCGTAATAGAGGCAACCGCCTGCAGCGTCCCGACCGCCTGAATCGATTCCGTGATCGAGCCAACGGTCACCGGCGCATCTTCCACCATCATGATCGGCTCCATCTGCCCGCGTGATCCAGCAGATCGGCTCGTCGTATCTGCGCTCATTCGCGTGGCAAACAGACCCACCGCGGCCAATGCCATGACAAGGCCGGCCGCCACAAGAAAACGTGTCCACAACGATCGAGACATCCGCAGTCCGCTCCCAGAAGATGAACACCAGCCCATAACTTGGCGTGGCAAGCATAAACCTTAGCTATACTATGACGCACGAGAACGCCTAAACCTCACCTCGCTTGGCCAACAAATTGACAGTAAATTCAATCTTTTCAATGAGGAAAGAAGCCGCAGCTCAAGGCACGACATGGGCCACACAACGCACCGAGGCCGAGGACTCACGCGCCTGAAGCGAGAGTTGGAGCGGGTCACCCGGGAGCGGGATTTTTTAACAGGTGCGGCGGCCTTCTTCGCGAGGGGATCTCTATGAGAGACCGCGCGATCACGCCTTACCGGCAGGCTTGTTGTCGACGATGAGCCAGCCGTTTTAGCCACCACATCCGGAGAGCGGCACCATATAAAATGATTGGAACGAAGCCACTGACTAACACGATCCACCGCCCAGGCAATCCGAACGCTTCGCCGTTATGGAGAGGGAATAACCAGGCCACAAGCTTATCGCCTGGTGTGAAGGCCTCCCACTCGCGGACGTGCAAGACACCGCCGTATTGATCGACCCACATGATGCTCTCTCCGCTCGTATGCCTGGGTTCGTCCGGCTGGCGCAGCCCGATCTGTACGCGGAAGTCTGTGTGGATTCTATCGATCCGACCTGGAGGATCTCATCTGTCTCTTCGATGCCTGCCAGGCTCGCCACGCTCTCGCTGCATGGAGATACCAAAGAAAGAGCCCGGTCAGGCCCATCAGGAGCAGCGGGATGCCGGGAATATTGAGTAGCGTCTTCTCGAAGCCGAAAAAATTCAGTTGATGGAGCTGCATGACGAAGAAGTGAAGCTTTCTCCAGCGGCCTTCATCCTCGAGAATCTCACCAGTATGTCTATCCAAGACGATCTCGGTACCATTGGCATCGTTGAAACTTACACGAATGGCATCTTGGGCTTTGTGCTTTTTCCGGGGGGTGTATTGCTCCGCTGCGACCATCGTCACGTCGGTGTTCTCGCGCACATATTGCCGCGCGATCTCCCGGGAAAATGCTTCAGAAATGGGAGACAGGCGTTCTCCCGTGGTGGCATCGACAAGAATCGTTCGCGCTTTTCCTTCCGCGCGAAGTCGAAGCTCATAGAAGAGTTTCCCGGCATCGGAGCGAAGCGTCACTTGCTCAATCTGTGCCTCACCCCCCATAGCCGCCTTGCCGACACCGACCGCCGCAGACAACAGAATCTGAGCGGCCTCTATCGGAGGCCCGGCAACTCGGTGCATCTTTTCTTTATAGTGCTCGTCCCAATAGAGGAATCGTGCGTTCGCCCATAACAGTCCTGTGGTGAGCGACAGGAGAAGAAATCCAAACCCGATTATTGCAACCCGGCGATGCGCGCCTCGTATCTTTCGCTCAAAATCCCCTCTGGTCATGCTATTTCTCCATTGACTTCACCTGCACAATTTGGAGCACCCGTGTAATTTTCGCCGAACTGCCTCGAAGGATTTCCCCTTGAGCTTGCCAGGTCTTCTCCGAGCGTACGACCTCTACTTGCCACTGCGGGTGCAACACGCGATCCCTTGCCAATCACGGTATACGTGACCTCACGTCCGACGTGTTTCACCTGATATATCTTTCAGGAAGTACGACGTAGCGGCCATCAACGCCTGCGTATACGGGTGTGACGGATGGAAGAGCACCTCTTGCCTTCCCCCTAGCTCTACAATCTCTCCCCGGCGCATCACGGCGACCCGATCGCACAGATAGTTCACCACCGCCAGATCGTGAGAAATAAACAGGTACGTCAATCCATATTGCTGCTTCAAATTTTTCAGCAGGTCAAGTACCTGGACCTGCACTGACTTATCGAGAGATGACACCACTTCATCACAGATCAGAAACTTAGGCCGAAGGGCGATGGCTCTGGCAATACAGGCCCGCTGTCGCTCCCCTCCGCTCAATTGATACGGATAGGCATGCGAAAATCTCTCTGCCAGACCGACATCGTGCAACAGCCCTGACACCTGCCTCTGCCGTTCAGCCTTACTCGATACGGTGAAATGGATGATCGGCTCTTCGATGCTGGCGCCGATGGTCATGAGCGGATCGAGTGCGGTATACGGATTCTGAAAGACGATCTGCACCTCCCGGCGAAGAGCCCGTACGGTTCGCCGAGTGAGTGTCCCAATGTCTGTTCCCGATATGAAGACCCGGCCTCGAGTAGGCCGCTCTAGGCCGATCATGAGGCGGGCCAGGGTGCTTTTCCCAGATCCGCTCTCTCCGATCAGACCCAGCGCCTCACCAGGACGAATACTGAAGCTCACCTCATGAACTGCCGTGACTGGATGCCGAGAGTGCCCCCAAAAACCCCCGACAGTTTGGTAGGTTTTGGTCAGGTTCTCCACCGACAACATGGCCGTCTCCATCATCTGCATTCCTTTTTCGGTACCATTTTCACCGATCAAGCCGGAGTTCCGAGGAGACAAGCCCTTGTGTGTAGGGGTGGCGAGGCGCTTCCAGAACCTGGTCGGAGGGCCCTTCCTCGACGATCTTTCCGGCATGCATGACCACCACACGATCGGCAATCGTTCTGACCAGTCCGAGGTCATGGCTGATGATAATCAGCGAAAGGTTATGCGTGGCTTGCAACTCTAAAAACAGGCTTGCCATTGCGGCCTGCGACACGATATCCAGGGAGGCCGTCGGTTCATCCGCAATCAGGACTGCTGGATGTAATGACAGCGCCAGAGCCAGCGAGGCCCGCTGGCACATCCCCAAACTGAGCTCAAATGGATAGCGCTCGAAGATCTCCCTGGGCTGTGGCATCCTCACCAGCGCCAAGGCCATTTCAGCTTCCGCCTCGGCCTCTCGTCTCGAAAGAGTTCGATGCGCCTGGAGCGCCTCAGCGATCTGCTGTCCAATAGTCGATATCGGGTTGAACGAGCCCTCCGGGGATTGGAAAATCATTCCAATTTTCTTTCCCCGGATGTTCTGCCAGCCTGATTCGTCGAGGGCCAACAAGTCTTCTCCTTGAAACCAAAGCTCCCCGCCCGCGATACGTCCTGGGGGATCGAGCAGGCCAAGAAGAGAGAGGGAGAGCGTGCTCTTCCCCGATCCGCTCTCCCCGACGATGCCAAGAATTTCCCCCGCATAGAGATCAAGACTCACCCCATCGACCGCTCGGATCGTCCCGGCTGCAGAGTCGTAATAACTCTTCAGATCCGACAGGCTCAACAGAGGCGTTTGGGTCATCAACAGATCCTCCGATTCTTCGGGTCGATGAGATCCCGCAATCCGTCGCCCACGAGATTCATCGACAAGACGGTGAGGACAATCATGAGTCCGGGAAAGACGACGATCCACCAAGCACCGCCCAAGACACTGCTCATTCCATTGCCGAGCAGGTTCCCCCAGCTTGGCACGGTAGCCGGCACCCCCATGTTCAGAAAACTGAGGGTCGATTCCAGGAGAATGGCTTGGCCGACCCCTACGGTAATCACCACGATCAATGGCGCGAACATATTGGGCAGGAGGTGTCTAAAGACCAGCCGGAGCGGCGAGGCTCCTGCCATGATGGCTCCTTTGACAAAATCAATTTCCATCAGCCTGCGGCACTCCGTCCTGGCCATTCGCGCAATCCCCATCCAACTCGCCAGGCCGATCACTAAGACCATCTTCATGAGACTCGATTCTCCAAACACATCCGAGACGATCACCAGGAGAATCACCGGAATCGCATGAAGGGCATCTAACAACTGCATCATCGGATACTCAAACCACTTGGGCAGCATCCCGCTCAGAATGCCATACGTGCATCCGATCATCGTCGCCAGCAGGGTTGCCATGAGCCCCACCAGAAGGGAAACCCTTCCGCCATACAGAAGACGAGCCAGGAGGTCTCGTCCGAGCTGGTCGGTCCCCAATAGGTGAGAAGAGGATGGGGCGGCGTAGATCGCCTGGATATCTGTCGCGGCCGGATCATGACCGACAACCGAAGGGCCCAGCATCGAAAGGACAGTCAATGCCACCAGTCCGAAGAGGCCGGCCATCGCGAGCCTGTGGCGACAAAATGCCATGAGGGTTTCGGCGCCGGGAGTTGCAGGGACCCTGCTGATGTCAAGTTCTAGAGCCCGGTCAATGGCCATATCCCCTCCTCAGCTTCGGGTTCAGCCAGGCAACCAGGAGATCGGCGAACAGATTGCCGGCAATGACAAGCAGGCCGGTGATCAAGACTGTCGCCATTAATACGGGATAGTTCCGGCCGATCGCGGCTTGGAGAAACATCCGCCCCATACCGGGCCACCCGAAGACCCACTCCACAATAAACGTCCCCCCCACCAACAGCGGAAAGGAATAACCGATCCAGGTGATAAAGGGTGTCAGCGCGTTTGGGAGGAGATACCGCCAGACTACTGTGCGCGATGTCAGCCCGCGGGCCCACGCTGCTCGCAGAAAGTCTGACAACAGGATGTCCTGAATACTTCCACGAACCAATCGAATGTAGGGTCCGACCTGCGTCAGCACAATCGTGAGCAGTGGAAGGACGAGATGTTGCATCTGATCGCCGAAGGACGCATCACCCATACTGGTCTGGCCCGCCGACGGAAAGAGATCCAGTTCCACCGAGAAGATAAGGATGAGAATAAGGCCCAGCCAAAAAGCAGGAGTGGCAAAACTCACGAGCGCACAAGTGCTGAGGATGTAATCGACCCACGAGTGCCTCCGCGATCCGGCCCAATAGCCGGCCGATACCGCCATGGGAGTGAGGACTCCCCACGCGCATCCGACTAGGATCAGGGTCGCCGCAAGGCCTTCGAATAACATGCCGCGAATCTCACGGCCATCCTTGAGCGATCGTCCCAAGTCACCCTGGACAACCTTGTTCAGCCACATTCCATACTGGACGATGAGGGGCCGATCCAGTCCCAGATTATGGGCGACCCGCTGATGGTCTGCTTCGCTCATAAACTCACTCGATCCCCCGACGAGCGCCGCCACCGGGTCTCCCGGCGCCGCTTTCATGATCGTGAAGGCCAGGAGGCTGATCAGAAGCAGCTGCGGGACGATTCCGACCATCCGGATAATGAGATAACGGCCCATCTAGGGTCGGCCCTCGACCGACCACTCCTCGACATTCCAGAGGGGAGTCGTCTTATGACCGAAAACCTTGTGTGTAAATCCGGTAACCCCTTTTCGAACGGCATAGAGCGCCTTGAGGTACACCAAGAAATTATATGGTGGATTGACGATCAACTCTCGCTGAATCTCCTGATAGATCCGCTTGCGCGCCGCAGAATCACGCGTCGACCGTCCCTCTTCCAAGAGCCGATCGACCGTTTCATTCTGATACCCGCTATAGTTCCTCCCCTCCTTTCCCAGCTGGCTCGAAAAAAATCGGTACAGATCGTCATCCGGTTCATCCGCGAAACCACCGCCAAGAATCAACGCCTCGACCTCTTGAATTTTAAACGAGGTGAAATCTTTGACTTCGACTATCGCCTCAATCCCAACTTGCTTGAGCTGGCCGACCAGCAGCGTCGCGAGATCGACCCTGAGCGGATCGTTGGACCCTGCAGTCAGATGAAAGGAAAAACGACGCCCCTCTTTTTCAAGGACTCCATCTTTCCCCCGCTTCCAACCGGCCTCAGTCAAAAGGGTCTCGGCTTTCTTCAAGTCATGGTCGTGGTGCGGGATCTCCTTGGCGCCGGCCCAACTGAACTGGAGGGGCCCATAGGCCGGATGCCCGTAGCCAAGCAACGCTCCCTCCACCAGCGATTGACGATCGGTGGCATACTGAATCGCCTGCCGAACCCGGACATCCTGGAAGAGCGGGTACCGGAAATTGAACATCATCACCCGATAATCGGCGGACCTCTCAACCACTTCGACCGCAATCCCATCGGACGGCTTGATCGCCGATACCTGTTTAGGACTGATCATCGCGATGTCGATTTCACCTTTTTTCAACTGAACCAACCGGACATTGGGATCGGGAATGAACTTATAGATGATCCGATCGAGCTTCGGTCGGCCACCATAAAAGTCTGGATTGGCAATCAGGACCAAATACTCCCCCCGCTTCCACTCAGCAAACTTAAACGGACCAGTTCCGACAGGACGAACATGGTTAAACGGATCGGTGTTGAAATCTTTTCCGTCGAGGAGATGCTTGGGAATCAGGCCGACCCTCAGCTTGCTGAGAAGCGGGGCAAGCGGTCGGGAGAGAATAATCCGAACCGTCAAGGCATCGACTACCTCTACCTTCGTGATCTCCTCGACCTCTGGCCTCAACCCACTGTGGTTCTTGGGGTTCTGAATGGCTTCGATGGTAAATTGGACATCTTCTGCCGTGAAGGGGTTGCCGTCGTGCCACCGAATATTGGGCCGAAGACGAATCATATAGATGCGGCCATCGGGAGAGACCTCCCACGATTGGGCCATATCGGGAACCAACTCATTCTTTCCATCGATCTTAAACAGCCCGCGAAAGAGGGCCATATCCGAGTCGGGATGCTGATGACCGGCCACCGGATTGAGCCACTCCGGCTCACCGGACCGCGCCACTACCAAGGTCTTCTCACCGATAGATCGCGCCTCTGAAGCTGCAGGCTGCCCCCCTGAGACGACCGCAAGCAGGACGCATAACAATGGCAGCCGCATCAGAGAAACCGATCGAATCCAGCATCCAGACCGCTTGTTCATGAGACCATCCTCCATGGCAAACTCCTTCCCTAGCGAATACACGAACCGACATTATTCTCGGCGCTAGAACTTCATCGCGATGCCGCCATAAAAGTTCCGGATTTCTCCTGGCTGGATCCCGACAAAGCTCGCCGTGGTCCGTTGCGAAATGAACGACTCGTCGAAGAGATTGCGGATACCGGCAAAGACCGCCCACCGAGACTTCGGTGGGGCATAGTTGAAACGCAAATTACTAAGGGTATAGGAGGGAATGGCCCCCACCGACCCCAGGGCATTTTCAGGAACCGTATTGGCAAGATCAGTAAACTGTCGTGCGACGTAGGTCGCATCAAGCTCGATGGAGGCGCCACTGGAATGGTAGTACCCGATCGATCCGTAGAAGGTCATGCGAGGCGCCATCGGCAGATCCTTGCCGGCCGTGCCTTGCGTGAGAGACTTCGGCCTGAGCAGGGTCACATTGGCCCGGCTGGCAAATCCCTCCAAGGGTTTCCAGAATTCCCCCCACTCAAGATTCACCGAGCTTTCAATCCCTTCGTGCAGGGTCTTGCCGGCATTGACGAGCTTGCCGCCTTGCGTGACGATCTGATTGCTAAACTCCATTCGAAAGAGGGCCAACTCAGCAGACACCCCCGGGTGCAGCTTGGACCGGACGCCGATGTCGGAGCTGAGGCCGCGCTCGGCCGCCAAGTCATTATCGGCTCCGCTGGTCGGGTCAACGGCATTCGCAAACGTCGGTGGCCGGAACGTGGTGTGAACATGGCCAAACAGCAGGGTGTTCATCGGTAACTGGTACTTAATGCCCGTGCCGTAAATGATCCCTTCCGTCGTGGCGACACTTTTGAAATTTGGGGTGGTCGCCGGTGGAATTGGATTGAACGTCTCACGGCTCTGATTGACCTGCTCCCATCGGATTCCAGGAGTGAGTGTGAGCGCCTCGGTCAGCTTGAACTCGCCCTCCGTGTATGCCGAGTAGGCCACCGACTCCAGATCTGCATTTTTGGTGGTTCGGCCGATCTTGGACCCCGGCGTACCGAGGGCGAGGATATCGGTCTCCCGCTCGGAATGGTAACGGACGCCGGTAGTCAGCTTGTGCTCTTTTCCGAAAAGGGAAAAGTTCGCTTGATGCTGAGGAGCGACTCCGAAGACATTAAACTTCCGCAGAATATTCTGGCTGGTTGGCAACAGCGCTCCCGTGATGGCGCTCTGATCCTGGATGTACCAGTTCCGCTCGAAGACATTGCCGTAGACGATCAGTTTCACGCTGTTCATGGCATCCACTTGGTGGCTGGCGGTGATATCGATGGCGCCGCGCTGCCCCGCGAACTCGTCAAGAGGTTTGCCGGCTGCAGTTCGATCGGCAGCGTACTGCGCCGGCGTGATGGAGCCGGGAGTCTGCGTGGTTTCCTGGTACCAGGACACGTTGGACGTGATCTTGGTTTTGTCGCTTGCGTTCGATTCAAGACGAATGGAAAAGTCGTCTACCTTGAATGCTCCGTGCTGTCTAAATCCGTCGCCTTGCCTGCGCACATATCCCATTTGAGCCCCCAAGTCCCCGAACCGCCCGCTATAAGACGTGTCGCTCTGAAGATAATTAAAACTTCCAAAGGTGTTCGTCGTGGAGAACGTCGGAATGAGGGGGATACTTTTGGTGACAAAATTGATCAATCCACCTTGCGTGTTTGGGGAATAGCGAACCGTGGCGCCGCCTTTGATGACCTCGATGTGATCGACACGGTCAATCGGAACCATGTAGTACATCGCATTGTCGCCAAACAGGGCAGGTTGAATCGGGATCTCATCCACGAGAATCAGAACGTTTCTGCTCCGTGTAGGATCGAGCCCACGGATACCGATGTTCGGCCTGAGCCCTTGCCCATACTCTTCTACGATGTTGACCCCGGGAATTCGACGAAGCATCTCGTCAGCGCTTTTGGGGCGCGCTCGTTGGATTTCTTCTCTGGTCACGACATTCACCGTCCCAGGAATCTCTTTGAGCGCTGCGATCATCTCGTCCTCGCGAGAGCCCCGCTCCCGTACCTCCTTCACGACAATCTCCGGTACCTTCACTGGTTTAGATTTGGCGGTCTCGACGGTTCCGTGCGGCGGTTCCTGCGGCACGACCTGACTGCGTTCCAGCAGTTGAGCCGGCGGTAACAGCATGGAGGACGCTTCCACCAGCGTGACGGTCCGAGGCTCGGTGATGCTAAAATCCAATCCTGTCCCCGACAGCAATTGTTTGAGGGCGGCTTCCGGCGTGGCGGAACCGAAGAGGCCTGCGCTTCGCAGTCCCTCGGCAGCCTGCGCGCTATAGAACAATTGCCAGCCGCTTTGTTCGGCGAACGCCGTGAGCGCACTTCTCAGGGACTGCGGTGGTATGTCAAACGTCACTGAATCGGCCTGAGCGATTCGAACGGTACCCGCGGGAGTCAATCGTTCTCGATCCTCTGCGTGCACAAAGGATTCCCCCATAAGTGCCGTCGCCATGAGCAATGCGGTTCCAGCGATGATCAACTTCGTGCCCCGCTTGCGGTCTCCTGTCTGATTCACAATTCCCCTCCCCCATCCATTTCGATAAATAGGCGCCCATAGCCGTCTCCCCGCCAACAACTCGCTGTAGGCGGTGTCGGTACACATGACGATGAATAGACGCTGAAGGAATACAAATCCGGACGGGATTTTCCTGAAAGGAAAAAAAGGTGCTGATCAGCGGAATAAGACGAAGCGGGAGGTGAGACGGACGGTGGTCACGGGCAAGGTCTGCTCGATCGTCGTCACGGCCGTATTCAGACGGTCGAGATCGAAGACACCGCTGACAGGATGGCGCGCTAAGGTCTCATTCAGCAACACCACACGGCCCGGCCGATAGCGGTTGATCTCTTCCACAACCGCTGTGAGCGGCGTGGCTTCGAAGATGAGTTTGCCCCGCTGCCAGGCCGTGACCGCATGAATATCCACCGGCTCGACTTGGCTTACACCCGATGCACTGTATCGTACGCGCTGACCGGCATGGACACGAGTTGGAGAATCTGTGTGAGCACCCGGTGCACTCACGTCCACCACTCCTTCCGTAACCGTCACGACAACGGCTTCCGGGGTCTTGTAGACAAGAAACTCTGTACCCACTGCGCGGACTTGGCCATCCCGTGTATGCACGACGAACGGGCGCGCGGCATCTTTTGCGACCTGAAACGCCGCCTCTCCAGCCAGCAAGTCTACCCGACGGATATCCCCGGAATAGTGGACTGATACTGCCGCCTGTGTATTGAGGAAAATCTGGCTCCCATCGTTCAAGGGAAGCGTCAATTGCTCGCCGGTGCCGGTGCGGGCATCGGCCCAGAGCAGAGGGAGTGTGCCATTCGCCAGAGTCAGCATCACCGCCAGGGCTCCGATGGACGCAGCGATGGCGCCCCATCGGATCCGGAGATGCCGCCCACTCAGCCGATTATTCGACCGTTCTGCAGACAAGACACGAACAGTCGGCGACCCAAATGTCGCCTGCTCTTCTGCCACGGACAATTGATTCTTTAACGGCTCGACCCCGATCCAGAGTCGCTGGACCTTCCGAAATGCCTGATCATGCGCAGGGCTCAGGTGGCGCCAGGCCTCGGCTGCGCGCTGCTCAGAGTCCGTAGCGTCTCCGGACGTCAGACGCACGACCCACGCCACCGCTTGCTCTTCAAGCTGTTCTTGTTCGTCGCCGAAACGATTCAATGCAGACATGCTTGCTGTCTCCAGGCAAACCTGCTCCTGAGATACGGCATAAGACCGTCGCGAATCAAGAGGGGACCTATAGAATAGGACGATTGAGGCGTCTGAAGCCGGACGCCACCGGAGATAGATCGATCACTCGACCGACTCATTCAGACGACGGCGGCAGTGATTGAGCGCACGGGCCAGATTCTTCTCAACGGTGCTGACGCAGATGCCGAGCCGATCGGCAATGTCACGGTGGGGGAGTCCATCAAAGCGATTGAGAGCGAAGATCTGCCGGCAAAGTGGCGACATCTCATGGAGTGCGTGGAGCACCCTCGCCAGTTCTTCCTTGGCTAATAAAGCCGCTTCCGGAGTCGACGCACGATCAGGATGCGCGAGCAGGTATTCGTCATGCTCCTGGATAGCGGGCCGCCGCCGCGAAAGGGCTCGGATATGATCGATGGCAAGATTAGTGGCAATTCGAAAAAGGTACGTCCGGCAGTTTTCGATCGCCCCGAGATCGGGTAATTGCGCAAGCCGCAAAAACGTCTCCTGGGTCAGGTCCGCGGCAGTGGCGTCGCAGGCCACACGACTCACCAAGAATCGTCGCACATCCTGCGCATAGCAATGGAATAGTTGGGCGAGATCTACGCTACTCATCGAGGGTGAACTTCCTTCCATTGTCCGTCAGCACCGGATAGCCGCCCGCCGGCGGCGCCGTGGTTCTCCGCCTCCTCTCGCAGCATATTCCCGCCCATCTCGCTTCTCGATGGAGCCTGCAAAATCTCTTGCCGACGCAGAGACATCACGGCCGCCACATCTTTTGAAGCAGCGCTCCATATCCACATGGCGGCCACAGTTCCAAGCACCATGCCAGCCACGATGGCCAGACTGATGACGACTCCCAGCTCGCCATCACGTAGAGATCGAATCCTCCTCACGGTTGAGCTTCGCTAACTCGTCCTTACGAGGATGCATCGCATCTCGCCATCGAACTGGATTTGGCCCGAGCCTCATCGACCATCAAGGCCTTCTGAGTGATCGCATAGCCACACCCGCCACAAGACCAGAACGCACCATGGTGAAACAGACTTTGCCGTTGACATCGAGGACAGTGACGGAACTTCATCGCCCATCTCCCTGCCTAATGGCAGACGTTGGCATCCTGAATGTAATTGGACGCGAGCGGCAAATCCTGGGAGGCTTGCCTGACCAAGCCTCCCAATCGGCCAATCGAATCGGCAAACGTGAGAAACTCATCTCTGTCGAAATGCAGGGTCACAGGGCCATACGTAAAGTGAAGCTTCCCGCATCCGCAGAACGCCACTTTCGATTGCCCATCACCGCGCATGATGTTGTCCATAACTCAAATCTCCTTTGATGTGAGAGATTGGCAAATGTGCGCCGTTCTCGATACGCGCTCATCGCCCCTCAGTTTAGGCGCGCACACATTCTGTCGCGGCATCCATCGTGTCTTCTCCCGCGGCCATCGAATGACTCGCGTGGATGTGGTCCAATCCCACAATTCGGCGGAGAACCTCCAAGCCGGCATCGACGAAATCATGGCTGACACGCAACCGGAGAATGCCCGCTCGGTCGATCACGAAGGTCCGACATCGCGGCGTGGACTGCATGACGGCCACGCCGAACGACCGGTGGAGCCGTCCGCAAGGGTCCGCCAATATCGGTGTCGAGGGTTTCTCCGGCTGATCGACCCACACTCGATGCAACGGACGGGCACTCGAATCGACAATGAGAAGCGCCGCGCCGATCTGTTGAAATCGCGCGGCGTGACGATCGATCTCGCCGACCGAGAGGAGTCCCGCATAGGGCAGGAAACAGAGCGCGATCACCCGGCCTGCAAACTGCCGTCCATGCAGATAGGTGAGCCGCCCTCCTATCAACGCAGGCGAATGAAAATGTAATGCGTACATACCGTTTCGTTTCATCGCATTGCTCCTTTGACGAACGAGGTGTTACTTGTACGTCCCTCGATTGGACATATGATCCTCCATCGGCTGAGGTGGCTCATTGTCCCTGCGGCACCACCCGCAATTGACGCACTTCGATCCGGACGTCCGGCCATAAAAATCCAGCACGCGCTCAACCACGACGAACCCTCCGCATTTGCCGCAGAGACTGCTTTCGGCGCGCCGTTGTCTCGTTTGACTCATCGTTTTCTCCTCGATAGATCGCCCATCACGCACGGTGACACATCACAAATCAGATCCTCCACTATTTCGTCGCACCGGCCGCAACAAGACTCGTCCAAGCCCATGGCGCATTTCACCGCCTGGGGACAACCCTGGTGCCGCGCCACGATGTCGCAAAACTCGGCCACTCATTCCCTTGCACAGACAGAGGTACATCTTCCGAACCCTCGTGGACTGGGTTTGCGTGATGACCTCGTCCCCCTCGCATCGAGACCGCAAGATTTGGAATGTCGTTGCCGGGCTCCAACAAAAAAAGCCCAAGGCCATGTGTAATGACCTTGGGCTCCGTCTGAAAAGACTCTGGCCTCATCGGCTATGCGCGATGTCGCAAAGCGGCCTCGCCTAACCTGATATTGAGAAACGATATCATATTAAAATAATATGTCAACCCCTCAGATCATTAAAAACCCTAATTTGTTTCCGTGTGATCTTCCTGGAGTCGACGCACTACATGCGGACGCCCACGAACAACGTCAGCAACATCGCGGTGATATACATGAGACCGATACCGCCGAAGATCCCCAGGGCCACTTGCACATGCCGGGAAGCCGTGCAGGAGATCGCCGTGAGGGAGAGGATGACATAGAGAAGAGAGCCCGCCGCCAGCGTATAAAAC
Organism: Nitrospiraceae bacterium; assembly: GCA_039916745.1. GTDB lineage: Bacteria > Nitrospirota > Nitrospiria > Nitrospirales > Nitrospiraceae > Palsa-1315. The sequence goes on along the minus strand of JBDSKU010000231.1, from coordinate 1,009 downwards.
GAGATGGATACATTGGTGAAAGGCCCTGCCCGCTCAACAGAGTCCCGACGCACGTCGGACCGCCCGCCACTAACCAGAACAGAAACACGTCCCTCCATTGCACCGGCGCTTTCCCGGCTGCACCGACAATGCCAAACCCTTCGGTGCCGTTGTGCAACGCAAAACCCGTGACGAGCAGTAGACTGAGGGCCCATTCCCCATTCGCATAGCTGGCGCCGATCGCCAGCCCCTCCCCCAGATTATGAAAGCCCATGCCGATGGCGATCATAAATGGAAGGGAGAGCAATCGACTTGCCGATCGACCGCCAAAAATCTGACTCGATTCCAATGCAACCAGACCGACCAGGCTTGCGCCTGTTCCGTCAGATTTGAATCCATCGTCGAGACATGTCCCTGCAGCGCAACAGGCGCCATACCTTGATCCTACGGCAACGGAACAGTGACTGCCATGTCCACACTCCTGTACATCTTTAACACCCACTAACGCTAGTAGACGAACAACCTGCTAAAAACCCAACCACGATCGAAACATATTTTTGGACTTGCGACACGGAGGGTCTACCATCGTGGCTCAACCCCGTGGCATTGCAGGACCGGCGAGCACACCAACCCAAGGGGGTCGGAGCTCAATCGAGCTACATTCTGTGGGCAGTGGGTCGCGCCAGATGCCAGACGACGGCGATCACAGGGGCCGCAAGCGACGACCAAGACACGACATCCCAGATCCCGTCGCCCAGCAAAGCCGCGAGCAACCCCACGGCGCTCACCAGCCCCAAGGCGATCGGCAGGCCCCAAATCTGACGAGCAGTTCGCAGCGCGCTCACTGCGTGACCGTTCCTACTGGACGAGACGTGATGAGCGCGTCCGATGGCTCCGTTTCCGTCAATAGTTGTTCAACCGACAGGGCCCGCTTCTTCCACCAAAGATAGAGCCCGCTCACCATCACCACAATAGTGATGAGGTCCAGCACCGCCCAGAGCATCTTCAGCGGAAGACCGCCGTAGTCGCC